>CAZFUK010000571.1:0-3780 GCA_964522005.1 uncultured Anaerolineales bacterium
CGGCCGCTTCGGTCGGCTTGGCCGCAGCCGGGGCCTGGGTGGGAGCAGCGGCCGCGGCCGTTGTCGGTTGGGCCGCGGGCTTGGCCGCCGCGGGCGCCTGGGTCGGCGCCGGGGCGGGCGCTTGCGCCTGACCGCAGGCCGCGATGAGCACGGCCAGTAGTGCCAGGACGACATAGGTGAGCCTCATTTTCATTTGTACTCTCCTCCTTAAAGGGGCAATGGCAGATGGTAAACTCGGATGGAGCTGGCTCGGCGCGTGTCTGCCATAGTCACGCGGCGAAGCCAGGGATGAGAACGATTGTCAATGGCCTAGCGCCACCGACTCAAGTCGGGGCTAATGGGCCTTCGGCCGAGCGTCCCACAGGGAGGCTTCGCACTCGGCCTACGCCGACGACCTCTTCGTCCGCGTAGGCGCGAAGTGCCCTGCCTGCCCTCCGAATGGAGGGTACTCAGGGTAGACGACCAGCCAGAGGCTCCCCAGGCCCGACCTCGGTCGGCGCGACCCTGTTAGTGTCGTTCCAGGCGCACCAGGACCGCCAGGAGCAAGATAGTCAACCCGCCCGCGATGGCGGCGAGCACGGTCACGACAAACTCGGCGCTGTTGCGGGGCAGGAACGGCAGCAGGCCCAGCGCGGCCAGCGTGACAAAGGCGGCGATGGCGAACACCGCCTTGCCCAATTCGGACGGTATCACGCCGCCCGCTCCCGCGCCACGACCTGCCCCGTCGCCACGTGACAGGCCACCGTATGGCCCCCTTCGACGGGCAAGAGGGCCGGCTCGACGCGGTCACACGTGCCCTCGACAAACAAGGGACAGCGCGGGTGGAAGGCGCAACCCGATGGCAGGTTGAACAGGCTGGGGATGTCCTGGCTGCGCAGGGCAACGCGCTCCTTGTGGCGCGTCAGGTCGGGGTCGGCCTCGGGCACAGCGGACAGCAGGGCGCGGGTGTAGGGGTGCTCCGGGTGGCCAACCACCTGGGGTGTGCTGCCCATCTCGACCATGCGGCCCACGTACATGACGCCGATGCGGCCCCGCCAGGCAAAGTACTTGGCGATGGCGAGGTCGTGGGTGATAAACAGGAAGGCCACGCCGAGCCGGTCGCGCAGGTTGCCCAGCATGCGCAGCAGGCTGACGCGGATGGACACGTCCACCATGGACACCGACTCGTCGGCGACGATGAAGCTCGGGTTGACGGTCAGCGCGCGCGCCACGGACAGGCGTTGACGCTGGCCGCCGCTGAGCTGGTGGGGGAACTTGTCGTAGAAGTCCTCCACCGGCGTCAGGTCCACCGTGTGCAGCAACTCGTAGATGCGGTCGCGCATCTGCGTCTTGCCCTTGACCAGGCCGTGACGCTGGAGCGGCGCGCTCAGAATCTGCGATACGGTCTGGACCGGGTTGAGCGAGGCGTAGGGGTCCTGGTGGATAATCTGGACGGCCTGGCGATACTCCGTCCACGCCTTGCGGTCCATCTTCCAGATGTCCTGGCCTCGGAACAGGACGCGGCCATAGGTCGGCTGGCGCAGACCGCAGGCGATCTTGCCCGTCGTCGTCTTGCCGCAGCCGCTCTCCCCCACCAGGCACACCGTCTCGCCTTCGTTGACGGCCAGCGAGACGCCGTCCACCGCCGCCATGGGCTGGTTGTGGACCTTGAAGATCTGGGTGACGTTGTCGAGTTGCAGGATGGGCGCGCTCATGCCAGCCCCCTCTCGGCGCGCTGCTGGCCCCGCTGCTCGGCCAGCGCCGCGCGCACCGTCTGCCAGTAGTGGCAGGCGGCGTGGTGGTTCGGGCCGACGGGGTAGCCTGGCGGCTCGTCCACGCGGCACTTGTCGGTGGCGAAGCCGCAGCGCGGGTGGAACTTGCAGCCCGGCGGCGGGTCAATCAGGTCGGGCGGCGAGCCTTCGATGGACGTCAGTTCCTCGTAGGCGCCCGTGACGGTAGGCACGGCGTGGATCAGCCCGGCCGAGTAGGGGTGCGCCGGGCGGTAGAAGATTTCGCCCACCGGCCCCAACTCGATGATGCGGCCGGCGTACATCGTCGCCACCCGATCGGCCAACTCCGCCGCGACCGACAGGTCGTGGGTGATGAAGATCATGGCGAAGCCGAGTTCCTCTTTAAGCCGGCGCAGCACCTCGATGATAGTGCGCTGGGTGATGACGTCCAGCGCGGTCGTCGGCTCGTCGAGGATGAGAATCTGCGGGTTGAGCAGGAGGCTCATGGCGATGAGGACGCGCTGGCGCATGCCGCCGCTGAGTTCGTGGGGGTAGGCGTCAATGACGCGCTGCGGCTCCAACTGGACCATGCGCAGCAGGTCCATGCCCCGCTTGCGCACCTCCTCCTTGGAGGAATCTTTGTGCGCCTTGACCGTGTCGTACATCTGGTCGCGGATACGCAGGACGGGGTTGAAGGCGTTTTGCGCGCCCTGGAAGACCATGGCGCACTCGGCCCAGCGGTACTGGCGTAGCTCCTCCGGCCCGAGCTCGACCACGTCCATCTTCTTCTCGCCGCGTTGGTAGAGCATCTGGCCGTTGCGGATGGTGGCCTGCTTGACCAGCAGCCGCACCAACGCCAGGCCGAGCGTGGTCTTGCCGCAGCCGCTCTCGCCCACCAGGGCGATGCTCTCGCCCCGGTGGAGGTCGAAGCTGACGTTGCGCGTCGCCTTGACGAGGCCGCGCCGCGCCTGGTAGTCCACGCTCAGGTCGCGCACCGAGAGGACCACGTCGTTGGAGAGTTCGGGCCAACTGCTTTTGCCGTTGCTGACTGGCATAGCGCCCCCTGAAGAGTAGTCGGTAGTCGGTAGTCAGTAGTTGGTAGTTGGTAGTTGGAACTGACTACGGACTACCGGCTACTGAGTACTGTCCTACGAGCGCAGGCGCGGGTTGAAGACCTCCGCGACGCCGCGTTCCAGGGCGACCAGGCTCAACTGGAACAGGGCGATGGCGAGGACGGGCGCCATGATGTACCAGAAGCTGTCGCTCGAATAGATGGCACCGCGCGTCTGGGCGAAGCGAATCATGACGCCCCAGTTGGTGCCGGACAGCGGCACCAGGCCGAGGAAGACGAGCGAGGTCTGGAAGTACATGGCATAGGTAATCGCCAGGATGAAGTTGATGCTGATGTAGCTCATCATGTTGGGCAGCACTTCCCGAAACACGATGTGCGGCGTTCCCAGGTCCAGCACCCGCGCCGCTTCGATGAAGTCGCGCTGTTTGATGGACAGCACCTGGGAGCGCACGGCGCGCGTCAGGGGCGCCCAACTGAGGAGGCCCATGATGAACACCAGCGTCCAGGGGTCGTTGACGCGAATGAAGGCCGCCAGCACGATGAGCAGGGGCAACTGGGGGATGGTCAGCCACACATCCACCAGCGCCATGAGCGCCGAGTCGAAGCGGCCACCGATGACCGCGCTGAACGCGCCGAGCGCCGCGCCGATGAGGGTCGCCAGGACCGCCGCGCCCACGGCGACGAGAATCAGGGTCCGCCCGCCGTGGATAATCTGCGTCCAGACGTCCTTGCCCTGGCTGTCGAAGCCGAACGGGTGGAACAGCGAAGGCGGCGCGTAAATGAGGTCCACTTTGACCTTATCGTCGAGCGGGATGATTAGTGGCATGACAAAGCACAGGACAAAGAAGAAGGTCACGCCAAGCACCCCCAGCAGCCCGACGCGGTTGGCGGCCAGCAGCCGGATACCCGACCAGATGCCGGCGAAGACGTTGGTCAGCGGGGCCAGGGGAGACCGACGTTCGAGTGAGGGAGTTGCGGTCGCCATGCCTATTCTCCTCC
>CAZFUK010000572.1:0-3769 GCA_964522005.1 uncultured Anaerolineales bacterium
TCCGTCCTCCGTCCTCCGTCTGTCTTGCCTTCTACCGTAAACGGGTGTACAGTTAGCGCCATGACCACCCAAGCCATCATTTTTGACTACGACGGCGTCATGACGGCATCGGCTGACCGCGTCCGGCAGTACGCCGCCGCCGCCGAAGCCCTCGGCCTGACGACGGAAGAGTTGTATCAACGCCTGTGGGAATCCGAGAACTGGCAGCGGGTCAAGCGCGGCCACATCACCGACAGCGACTTCTGGCGGGGCATGCTGCCCGCCTTCGGCCTCGAAGCCGACGACTGGCCCACCGGCCCGCTGGCCTTCCTGGTCCAGGAGACCCTCGACCCCATCATGGTCGGCCTCGTCCAGCGGCTGCGGGGCCGCTACCAGCTGGCGCTGCTGAGCAACGCCACCCCCGCCTACGAGACGCGCTGGCGCAGCTTCGGCCTCTACGACCTGTTTGAGATTGTCATCAACTCGGCCGCCGTCGGGCTGGCGAAACCCGACCCCGAAATCTACCACCTGGCCCTGGAACGCCTCGGCCGCCAGCCCGGCGAATGCCTGTTCATTGACGACAAGCCGCGCAACACGGCCGCCGCCGAAGCCCTCGGCATCGCGAGCATCGTCTTCACCACGCCCACCGCCCTGGAAGCGGAACTCGTCCGCCGGGGAATACTGGAGTCCCTGGTCCCTAACCCCTAACCCCTATTCAAGGAGGCCACCACTTGCGCTCACCGGCAGTACTCGAGACCACACCCCCCACCACCCACAGCGGCACCGTCATCCGCGCCCAGGGCGGATTTTACTTCATACGCACCCCCGACGGCCAGGTCATTGAAGCCTCGGCGCGGGGCAAACTCAAACTGATGCGCGGCGGCCAGCGCATCACCAGCAAAACCCTCGTCGTCGTCGGCGACGCCGTCACATTCATCATCGGCGCGGACGGGCGCGGCTTCATCACCGAAGTCGCGGAGCGCCACTCCAAGCTGGCCCGCAAGGCCGCCTTCGAGGACAAAGAACACGTCATCATCGCCAACCTGGACCAGCTCGCCATTGTCCTGGCTGCCGCCCAACCGCCCCCCCGCCTGCGCGGCCTCGACCGTTTCCTCGTCATTGCCGAACACAATCAGCTACCCGCCCTCATTGTTGTCAATAAGATTGACCTGCTCGAACCGGGCATCCCGGACGAAGTCTTTGGCCTCTACCGCCAGATCGGCTACCCCGTCATTTATACCAGCGTCAAGGCCGGCCTGGGCCTGGAAGAGTTGCGCGACGCCCTGGTGGGCAAGGTCAGCGCCTTCGCCGGGCCGTCGGGCGTGGGCAAGTCCAGCCTGCTCAACCGAATTCAGCCCGGCCTGGGTCAGGCCGTCAGCGAGATCAGCGAGGTGACCGGCAAGGGCCGCCATACCACTTCGGCCGCCGAACTCTTCCCCCTGGCCGACGGCGGTTACCTGGCCGACACGGCGGGCATCCGCGAGATTGGCCTGTGGGAGATGGACGAGGGCGAGATCGCCGCCGGCTTCCGCGAGTTTCGCGCCTTCAGCCCTGACTGCAAGTTTAGCGGCTGCACCCACCGCCACGAGCCGGGCTGCGCCGTGCGCGCCGCCGTGGACCGGGGTGACATCGCCCCCCAACGCTACGAGAGCTATCTGCGCCTCCTCGAAGAGGACGCCTACAAAGACCCCTGGGAACGCTAGACCCGCGTATGAACCTGCAAAGCCTGCACACCCACAGCCACTACTGCGACGGCCAGGGCGCGATGGAGGACTACCTCCAGGCCGCCCTGCGCCACGGCCTGACCGCCTACGGCCCGTCGTCCCACTCGCCCGTCCCCTGGTCGAACACCTACTCGATGGCCCTGGCCGACGTGCCCGCCTACGTAGCGGAGGCCCGCCGCCTGCGCGACCAGTACCAGGGCCAAATCGAGGTCTACCTGGGGCTGGAACTCGACTTCCGCCCCGACCTCTACCCCTTCTACCAGCAACACATTTTCCCCCACGGCTTCGACTACTTCATCGGCTCGGTCCACCTGGTGGGTGACCTGGACGGCGCGCCGTGGTCGTTTGAGGACCGCCTATCTGGCTTCATCCAGGTCGTCGCCCAGCGCTATGGCGGCGACGCTCGCGGCCTGCTGACCGACTACTACGCCCTGGTGCGTCAGGTCGTGGCGTGGCCCGAAGTGACCATCCTCGGCCACCTGGACCGGGTTCGCGTCCACAACGGTGGCGACGCCTTCTTCTCCGAAGAGGCCCCCTGGTACGTGGACCTGGTGGAAGACGTGCTGGACGCCGTACAGGTGTCGGGCAAGCTGGTCGAACTCAACACCGCCGGCTGGCGCAAGACCAACGCTGGCCCCAACCCCAGCCCGTGGATCGTGCGCCGCTGCGCCGAGCGCGGCATCCCCATGTGCCTCACCCCCGACGCCCACCGCGTCGAGCAGATCGCCTTTCAGTACGAGGCGGGCGTCCACCTGCTCCAGGCCTCCGGCCATCGTTATGTCCACATTCTCACCAACGGCCAATGGACACCCACCCCCCTAAACGGCTAGCGGCGCCGTCGGAGCACTGGCTCGGGCTGGGGCTGGTGACGCTCTCGGCGGCCGGCTTCGCCACCCTGGCGATCTTCGGCAAGCTCGCCTTCGCCTCGGGCATGGCCCTGCCCACCATGCTCGCCCTGCGCTTCAGCGGCGCGGCCCTCCTGTTCTGGGCGCTGCTGCTCGGCCGCCGTGGAACGACGCGCATTCGCCTGCCCCGCGCCACCGTGGGCCGCCTGCTGCTCATGGGCGGCGTCGGCTACGCCGTCCAGTCGGCCCTGTTCCTGGGCGCGGTGGCCTTCATCCCCGCCGCCGTGACCGGCATGCTCCTCTACACCTACCCGGCCTGGGTCATGCTGCTCGCCTGGTGGCTGGACGGCGACCGCCCGGAGGGTCGGCGCTGGACCGCCCTGGCACTGGCGCTGGCCGGCACCACCCTCATCGCCGGCAGCCCCGACGGCCAGTTGCACCCCCTCGGCCTGGCGCTCGCCCTCGCCTCCGGCCTCTGGTACTCCGGCTACATCGTCCTGGGCAACCGAGTCGTGGCGGGCGTCCCGCCCCTGACGGGCAGCGCGTGGGTCGCCGTCGGCGCCATGACCAGCTTTACCGTCGTGGGCCTGCTGCTCGGTCAGCTTCGCCTGGACTTCGCCCAGCCCGACGGCGGCCTCGCCATGCTCGGCATGGTGCTGCTGGCGACGGTCATTCCCATCGTCGCCTTCCTGGCCGGCTTGCAGCGCCTCGGCCCCGCCCGCACTGCTATTCTGAGCACCCTCGAACCGGTGTGTACCGTCGTTCTGGCCGTGACCCTGCTGGGCGAACGCCTCACCCTCCCCCAGGCCGTCGGCTCCGCCCTGGTCCTCGTCGCCGTCGCCCTCCTTCAGACGCGGCGCTAACTTATGGTCCTATCCGAGTCAACATCGGACACAGACAAACACGGACGAACACAGGGTTTAAATACTCCGTGTTCGTCCGTGTTCGTCCGCGTCCCAAACATTACGCCGCGCGGGTCGGCCGCTCGCGGTGGGCCTTGAGCAGGCGGGCGTGGAGGGCCTGCGCCTGGCCCCGCGTCAGCCCCTCCAGTGACGCCACCCCATAGTCGCGCTCTAGCGTCTCGTCCAGCCGGTCCCGCGTCACCCCCAGCAGTTGCGCCAGCTTGAGAATCGCCGCCACCGTCGCCGCCTCCACGGGCGCCAGGCTCTCGTCAATCACCGCCACGTCCCGCGCCGCCGCCAGCGCCTCGGTGGGATGCGC
>CAZFUK010000573.1:0-2595 GCA_964522005.1 uncultured Anaerolineales bacterium
CGTAGCCTCTAAGACCCTCACCCCGGCCCTCTCCCAGTGGGAGAGGGAGAGAACAAGCTGGCCCTCTCCCTCGGGGAGAGGGAGGGAAGAGGAGACGACGATGGACGAGACGCTGAAGGGTAAAGTGGCGCTGGTGACGGGCGGCGGCAGTGGGCTAGGCGAGGCGACCGCGCGTGCCTTCGCCCAGGCCGGTGTGAGCGTCGCCGTGGTGGATATTAACGAGGACAATGCCAAGCGCGTCAGCCGCGACCTGCTGGCGCACGCCGAGAGTATGGCCCTCAAGTGCGACGTAAGCGACGCCGACCAGGTGTTCCGGGTGGTGGACGCCGTGGTGGAGCGCTTCGGCCGCCTGGACTTTGTGGTGAACTCAGCCGCGACGGACTATGTCATTGCCGTCCACGATATGAGCGTCGAGCAGTGGGACCGCGTGCTGTCGGTCAACCTGCGCGGCCCCTTCCTGTTCAGCAAGGCCGCCATGCCCGTCATGCAGCGGCAGAAGTCGGGCCACATCATCAACGTGGCCTCGACGGCGGGCAAGCGCGCCTGGGGCAACGCCTCGGCCTACCACGCCTCCAAGTGGGGCCTGATTGGGTTCGGCCGGGGCCTGGGCGTCGAGGGGCGGCCCCACGGGGTACGCGTCACGACGGTCGTGCCCGGCGGCATGAAGACCCACTTCTTTGACCGCTTCCCGGAGCAGGGTATTCCGATGCCGGACGAGACGCATCTCCAAGACCCCGCCAACGTGGCGCGCGCCATCCTGTTCGCGGCGCAGATGCCGCCCGAGTCGGTGGTCCAGGAGATCATGGTGACACCGTTGACCGAGACGAGTTGGCCGTAAGCGAGATGTGGGAAGTGTAAGAACGGTAGCAAGGATAGAAAGTAGTTCAGCAGAGGTTGTAGACGTAAGGAGGAGTGTATGGTGATCGTACGCGCGCCTGTGCGTATTAGTTTCGGCGGTGGCGGGACGGACCTGGCTGCCTACTATACCAATCATGGAGGCTTCGTCATCAGCGCGGCGATCACACGCTACAGTTACGTCGTCGCCCGCCAGCCTGCCGACCGCAGCATCTGGATCAACTCGGCCGACTACCGCGTGTGCGAGGCGTTTGAGCGCGGCCAGATTCCCCCGGTCGAGGAGCCGCTGAGCCTGCCCAAGGCGGCCATCGAGTCCTTTGCCGACCTGGGCCTGCGGCAGAAGGGCGTGGACCTGTTCCTCGCCGCCGAAGCCCCACCCGGCACCGGCCTCGGCTCGTCCAGCGCCATGGCCGTCGCGCTCATCCGCGCCCTGGCGGCGTACCTGGGCCTGCCCCTGGACAAGGCAGCGGTGGCCGAACGGGCCTGCCGGCTGGAGATTGAGCGGCTGGACATGCCCATCGGCAAGCAGGACCAGTACGCCAGCGCCTTCGGCGGCCTGAACACCATCGAGTTCACCGCCAACGGCGTCCACGTGCGGCCCCTGAACCTCCCCGCCTCGGTCTCCGGCGACCTGAGCCGCCGCTTGATGCTGTTCTCCACCGGCCAGAGCCGCCACTCGTCGGGCATCCTGCGCCAGCAGCGCGCCGACACCCACACCAAGCCCGAAGTGGTCGAGGCGCTGCACCGGCTCAAGGACCTGGCCGAGCGTATGCGCCTGGCCCTGCTGGCCCACAACCTGGACGAGTTCGGCCAGTTGCTGGATGTCGGCTGGCAGGAGAAGAAGCGGCTGTCGGCCAAAGTGTCGTCGGGCCAGATTGAGACGTGGTACACGGCGGCCCGCGCGGCCGGCGCGCTGGGCGGCAAGATCGCCGGCGCGGGCGGCGGCGGCTTCATGCTGCTCTACACGCCCGCCGAGAAGCAGGCAGCGGTGCGCGGGGTCATGGCCGAGCACGGGCTGCGCGAGATGGCGTTCGACTTCGACTTCGGCGGCGCCCAGGTCATGACCGCCCCGGAGACGGCGCGAGCGACGCGGCGCGCGGCGGTGCACTCCAAGCTGGCCCTGCTCTACAACCCGCTCCAGGAGCCGGTCGCGGACCTGGGCGTGGCGGTGGGAGGCGCGCGATGAACAGCCACCTGCCGCACCTCATTGACCAGTTCGCCCACCTGAACGTCATCGTCATCGGCGACGCCATGCTGGACAGCTATCTCGAAGGCACGGTCAGCAAGCTGTGCCGCGAGGCGCCGGTCCCCGTCGTCGCCATTGAGGAGCGCAAGGACGCGCCGGGTGGCGCGGCCAACGTCGCCGCCAACCTGTGCAGCCTCGGCGCGCGGGTCCACTTCCTGTCGGTCATCGGGGACGACGGCGAGGGCCGCCTCCTGCTGCGGGCGATGGAGAAGCTGAGCATCCCGACCGACAACATCCTGGTCCATCCGACCCGCCAGACCCTCGCCAAGCACCGCGTGGTCGCCACCGCGCACATGCTGGTACGCTTCGACCAGGGCACGACGGCCGACGTGGACGACGACACCGAGCAGGCGCTGATTGACCGCCTGGTCGCCCTCTACCCCCGCTGTGACGCCGTGCTCGTCTCGGACTACGGCTACGGGGTGCTGACGCCACGCATCCGCCGCGTGTTGGCCGACCTCCAGAAGTTCGCGCCGCGCATCCTGGTCGTGGAC
>CAZFUK010000573.1:2605-3743 GCA_964522005.1 uncultured Anaerolineales bacterium
CCTACCGCCACGTCGGCGTCACGGCGGTCAAGCCCAACTCCGGCGAGGCCGTGCGCCTGCTCGGCCTGGACGCGGTGGAAGGGGCCAAGGCGCGCGCCGAGATGATGGCCGAACACGGCGCCCGCGTCCTGGACATCACGGGCGCGCACATCGCCGCCATTACCCTGGACACCGACGGTGGCCTGGTCTTCGAGCGCGGCCACGCGCCCTATCGCACCTACGCCAAACCCGCGCCCCACTCCCGCGCCGCCGGCGCGGGCGACACCTTCGCCACGACGCTTCTGCTCGCGCTGGCCGCCGGCGCGCAGACGCCTGCCGCCGCCGAACTCGCCGCCGCCGCCGCCGCTGTCGTCGTCGCCAAGGACGGCACGTCCACCTGCGCGGTGGACGAGTTGCGCGAGGCGGTCACGGCCGCCGGCAAGCACGTGGTCGACCGCGACCGCCTGGTGAGCCGCGTCGAGTACTACCGCCGCCAGGGCCGCCGCATCGTCTTCACCAACGGCTGCTTCGACATCCTGCACCGGGGCCACATCACCTACCTCAACCGCGCCAAGGCCCTGGGCGACATCCTCATCGTCGGCATGAACTCCGACGACAGCATCCGCCGGCTCAAGGGACCTAGCCGACCCATCAACGCCCTGGACGACCGCTTGCAAGTGCTGGCCGCCCTCAGCTGCGTGGACCACGTGGTGGCCTTTGACGAGGACACGCCGTCCGATCTCATCCGCCTCATCCGTCCCGACGTCTTCGTCAAGGGGGGCGACTACCGCCGCGAGAACCTGCCCGAAGCGCCGCTGGTCGAGGAACTGGGCGGCAAGGTGCACATCCTGCCCTACCTCCAGGACCGCTCCACGACGGGTATCATCGAGCGCATCCAGGCCGCCTCGCTCCGCCCCGCGCCGCAGCCGCCCGCGACGGGCGCCCGGCGGCGAAACGGGAGGCGGCCGCGCGACATGGCGGTGGTGGCGAAGGACCACGCGGAGGCCGCCGCCGACTGAGCCAAGAGGTTTTAGACAGAATTAACAGAATTGACAGAATAGTTCGGAATCAAATAGACTTCATCTTCTCTTTCTGTAAATTCTGCAAATTCTGTTAATTCTGTCTAAACAGGCGGGGGAGAAGCGGAGGGGAGGCGTAG
>CAZFUK010000574.1:0-3734 GCA_964522005.1 uncultured Anaerolineales bacterium
GAGTGACCCACGGCCGGATGCGGGATGTCGCCGTCGCCGCCGATCTCGTTCGAGGTGTCGACGATGACCACGCGGCGGTTCTCGCTCAGCACGCGCGAGACCTCGCGCAGCATCGTCGTCTTGCCGACGCCGGGCCGCCCCAGCAGCAGGACGCTCTGCCCACTCTGCACAATGTCCTTAATAATGTCAACGGTGCCCGAGATGGCGCGGCCGACACGCATGGTCAGCCCGACGATGCGGCCCTTGCGGTTGCGGATGGCCGAGATGCGGTGCAGCGTCCTCTCGATGCCCGCGCGGTTGTCCTCCCCAAAGTCGCCGATGCGGGCGACGACATAATCAATATCCTCCTGGGTCACTTCGTCCGACGTCAGCGACACTTCGCGCTCGACGTAGCGCGCTTCGGCGGGACGGCCCAGGTCCAGCACGATCTCCAGCAAGTCCTCGCGGTCGTTGTTCGCCACCAGGGCGGTGCGAATGGTGGGCGGGAGCACCTGGAGAAGGGCGTCAAGGTCGTCTGTGATTGCGTATTGCATACTTTCTGCCTCGCGGGGCCAGTGGGGTTAGCCCTGCTGATCTAACGACGAGTGCAACCGAGTGGTGGTCGGCGCGGCCTCCACACCGCGCTCCGGGACCGGCAGCCAGGTCAGGACGTGTTCTTTAATCGGTACCACGGTCGTCTTGACCATGAGCAACTGTTCCGCTTGCTGTCGGAACCCCAGGTGTTGCAACGCATACTGTAAAGCTGGCTCGTAGCCGCGCACCGCGCTGTAGACCGGGCGCAGCGACGGGCCGATCTGGGCCAGGGCGGTGAGAATCAGCGCCTCGGCGTGCTCACGGTCGTCGTGGTCAATGAGCACTCGCAACCAGTGGCCGTGGACGCCGCGCCGCAGGCTAATGTAGCCGCGTACCTCGCCCGCCACCTCCCAGACCAGGCGTTGGGCGCGGCGCTCCAGGCTGACGCCCGGCAGCGCCCAGCCCTGGCCTGGCTGGCACTCGACCTGCTGCACGCCCCGTGGCGCGGCGTGGCAGTACAGGCGCTGAATACCCCAGTTGTCACGTGTCTCGTAGGGACGTAGAGCGAGCAGAGTCGGGGAGACCGCCGCCGGGAGACGGTCGAGGCGATAGACCATCTCCTGAGCATAAATCGTAAAACCAACGCGGCGGAAGGCTTCGATGGAGTCGCTGTCGCCGGCGCGGAGTTTGGCGAACACGCGCTGGCGCTGCTGCATGCCCGCCTGCTGGCAGGCGTAACCCAGCAGCTCTTCCCACACGTCGAGGGACGCGGCGTTGCGCCGGCCACCCATCGAGGGGGCGAGAAAGACGATATCGGCTTCTGGTCGCGTCAGCCGCGCCCGCATCTGCACAAAGCCGCGCAGTTTCTGGCCGTCGCGTTGGCCGCGCACGACGTAGGTCATCTGGCGCTGCTGACCGACCATCTGGCTCAGATAGTTACGCATCGCGGTCGTGAGGGGCCGGATGGGTTCAACGATGGCGCTCTCCAGGTCGAGGGGGGCGCCAGAGCGCTGCAAGCTGTAGACGAGAGGCACGTCACGTAGTCCGAATGCGCGCCCTACGGCTGGCACGGAGCCTCCCGCGTTGACGTGATGCGTCGGCGGAGCAGTCCTGCGGCGGCTAGACCCTCTCTATGTCCTGTTTGTCAAATATTGGACACATCCGGGGCCTACCTCTTACGCCCAACGCATCACGTCTCACGCAATTTTCATCACGAGGTCTAGCTGCGATAACTGCCGTCAATGGTCTTGTCGCCCTCGGTGGACGAGTGGGCCAGCGCGGCGCGGTGGAAGGCGACGCGGTCCTTGGGCGCCATGTCAATGAACGTCTTGACGGCGAAGGCGATGACGGCCACATCGTCCATCTGCCCCAGCACGGGAATGACGTCCACCACCAGGTCAATGGGCGACACGACGTAGGCCAGACCGAGCAGCGGAATGACCTTGAGCGCCGTCGGCACCTGGTCATCGCGGAACAGCCGCCACGCCAACTGAACATCCGTCCACATCGTCGCGATCATGCCCACCAGGCTCGGCCCAGAATTGTTCGGCCCCGAGTTCGGACCCTGCGTTGTCATGGGTATACTCCTTGCTGAAAACAACCATAACCGCCTCAATTATATGAGGACGGCCCTCTTTTAGCAACCAGGGGCACAGGCCGGTTTGCTACCGGGCGCTCCTTGACTATACTACGCAGGTAGGGCTGCACAGTTGCAACCGCCGGTCCAGCGCCTACCCGTGTTGAGGATGGTCTATGCCAGACACCGACTTTCTCAGTGTCCGCCCCCATCGGCGGTACAACCCGCTGCTGCGGGAGTGGCTGCTGGTCTCGCCCCACCGCACCCAGCGCCCCTGGCAGGGACAGGTGGAAGCGCCGACCCCGGACACGCGCCCGGCCTTTGACCCAGCCTGTTATCTGTGCCCTGGCAATGTTCGTGCCAACGGCAGCCGCAACCCCGACTACAGCGGCACCTACGTCTTTACCAACGATTTCCCGGCCCTCCTCATGGACACGGAGGAAGGCGAGTTCCACCAGGACGACCTGCTCCAGGCCCGCGCCGAGCGCGGCACCAGCCGCGTTGTCTGCTTCTCGCCGCGCCACGACCTCACCCTGGCCCAGATGGACCCGGCCGCCATCCGGCGCGTGGTGGACACCTGGGCCGAGCAGTACGATGAACTGGCGGCCTCGCCCACGATCCACCACATCGAGGTCTTTGAGAACCGGGGGGCGATGATGGGGGCGAGCAACCCCCACCCCCACGGCCAGATCTGGGCGCAGTCCAGTATCCCGACCCTGCCGCAGCGCGAACTGGACAGCCTGGCCCAGTACCGCGCCGAGCACGGCGGGCGCTCGCTCCTGGCGGACTACGCGGCGGTGGAGGAGCGGGCCGGCGAGCGTGTTGTCGTCGCCAACGACCATTTCGTCGTCGTCGTGCCGTTCTGGGCGACGTGGCCGTTCGAGACCCTGCTCATCAGCCGCGAGCCAGTGGGCGCCATCAGCGACCTGGACCACGCGGGGCGCGACGCCCTGGCCGACGCCATTCGGCGGCTGGGAATCCGCTACGACAACGTGTTCAAGACCTCGTTCCCGTACTCAATGGGCTTCCACCAGGCGCCCACGGCGGGGCCGGGGAAGGCGGCCGCCCATCTCCACGCCCACTACTACCCGCCGCTGCTGCGGTCGGCCACGGTGCGCAAGTTCATGGTCGGCTACGAGATGCTGGCCGAGGCGCAGCGCGACATCACGCCCGAAACGGCGGCGCAGCGGCTGCGCGAGGTGGGCGAGACTCATTTTAGCGCTTCTGTCTAGACCTGACAGGTTTCTAAAACCTGTCAGGTCTCCTATCCTGCCGAGGAGAACGTGTGACCCTACCCGCCTATCTTGACCCTCTCGCCGATCAGGTGCGCCGCGTCTTTGAGCGGCGTTTCGGCGGCCAGCCCGACTTCTGGGTCCGCTCGCCGGGCCGCGTCAACCTGATTGGCGAGCATACCGACTATAATGATGGCTTCGTGCTGCCCATCGCCATTGAGCGCCAGGTGCTGTTCGGGGCGCGGGCGGCGGACCCCTCCCCCGGCCCCTCCCCTGGTAAGGGAGGGGAGGCTGGTAGGGGCGAGGTTACCTCGCCCCTACACTCCCCCTTCCCTGCCAGGGAAGGGGGACGGGGGGGTAGGTCCGAGCGCGGCCCTCTCCTCCGCCTGTACTCCGCGACGCTCAAGAGCGGC
>CAZFUK010000575.1:0-3721 GCA_964522005.1 uncultured Anaerolineales bacterium
CGATGCGACCACTGTGGATTTCAATTTGCATGTGTGCCTCTATAGACAAGATAGGTTAAGACCGAAGTATAAGCCAGACGGAAGAAATGCTCAAGCAGGCTGAATAGGATGCCGCGCATAGACCAGGCAGGCGCGGATGTCGTCGGGTTCCAGCCAGGGATAACCCTCCAGCAGTGTCTCAAAGCTATCCCCCGCCGCCAGCATCGCGAGCACGTGTTCAACTGCCAGCCGATGACCACGAATGATGGGCTTACCGCCGAAGATGCGCGGGTTAACCGTGATGCGGTCCAGAAGCCCCTGTTCGTCCATCGTTCACTCTCCTAACCGGTGGCTGTTTCGAGGCGCTGGACGGCCGCCACCTCGCCTGCGACCGACGGCGTGCTGCCCTCAATCCAGTACTCGCCGCCCTGCCAGACCTCTTTCTTCCAGACTGGCACAATCTCCTTGAGGCGGTCAATGGCGTACTTGCAGGCGGCGAAGGCGTCGGCGCGGTGGGGCGTCGAGACGGCGATGACCACGCTGGCCTCGCCAATCTCCAGCCGTCCGGTTCGGTGCGCCATGGCGGTACGCGCGCCGGGCCACTGGGCCTCGATTTCCGCCCCAATCTGCGCCATGACCTTCTCCGCCATGGGGGGGTAGGCCTCGTAGACCAGGTAGGTCACGTCTTTGCCCAGGTTGTTGTCCCGCACGACGCCGGCGAAGGTGACAATGGCCCCGGCGCCCGGATGCGCCACCGCGGCTTCGACCTCAGTCGTTGACAGGGGCTGGTCAGTAACGATGAACATAGATTATGTTACCTCATTCAACCGCCGCTGACAGGCGGCAGGAAGGCGACATGGTCGCCGTCGTGGACGACAGTATCCAGGGGCGCGTAGTCCTCGTTCACGGCGGCGGCCGGACGCGGCGTGCGCAGGCCGGGGTACTGCGCCTGGAGGGCATGCCAGACATCGGCCACGGTGGCGTCCGGCTGAACCTGGAGCGGAATCTGGCGGCTGCCGACGGCCTCGCGGTAGGCGGCGAACAGGTGGATGGTTAACGAGATCATGCGGGTACCCTCTGGCCCGCCCATGGCAGACCCTGTAGCACGTCCACGACGGTGTCATAGCGGCGGAACTGGGGGATGAAGTAGGCGCCGCGCACATGCTCATGCACCGCGTCCAGGAACTCCTGGGCGATGCGGACGCCCTCGGCGCGGCCCTCGGTCTCCCCAGCCTCGCGCATCCGGTGGCGAATGTCCTCCGGGATGACCATGCCCGGCACCTCGTTGTGCAGGTACTCGGCGTTGCGGTGGTTCGCCAGGGGCATGACGCCGACGATGACGGGCAGTGGGAACTCCCCCAGGCGGCGCTGGACACGGTAGAAGGTTTCGGGCTCGTAGATCGGCTGGGTCAGGATGAAGTCGGCCCCCGCCGCGATCTTCTTGTCCAGCACCTTCAACTCTTTGTCCAGGTTCTCCGCCCCCAGGTTGAAGGCGCAGCCGACAAAGAACGACGTGCGGCTGCCCAGGGGCTTGCCGTTCATGTCCACGCCCTCGTTGAAGCGTTTGATGAGGCTCATCAGCCCTGAAGCGGTGACGTCGGCCACGGCCGAGGCGTTGGGATAGTTGCCGACGTGGGGCAGGTCGCCCATGACGACAAAGACGTTGCGGACGCCCAGGGCGTGCGCGCCCATCAACTCGGAGTGCAGGGCGATGAGGTTGCGCGTGCGGCAGGCCAGGTGCAGCACCGTCTCCATGCCCACACGGCTCTGGATGAGCGAGCACATCGCCAGCGCGCTCAGGCCGGCTGTGGCGCGCGGGTTGTCGTCTACATTGATGGCGTCCACCAGCCCGGACTTGCGCAGGTCCATGATGGCGGGCAGGATGCGGCCCAGGTCGAAGGAACGCGGCGGCGTGACCTCGACCGTGACGACAAACTTCTCGTCCAGCTTGCGCTCTAGACCCGTCGGGTGATAGGCCGCGCCGTTGTCCGACTCGGGGTGGACATCGCGGACGGCGGCGCCGGAGCGCCCCAGCCGGCGGACAGGCGGTGTCGTCCGCACGACCTCGGCCAGGGCGCGGATATGGGCCGGTGTGGTCCCGCAGCAGCCGCCCACGAGCGTGACACCGACCTCGATCATCTGGCGGGCGTAGTCGGCCATGTAGCCGGGCGACGAGAGGTACATGAAGCGGCCATCGACGACGGTGGGGAAGCCGGCGTTGGGTTGGGCAGCCAGGGGTTTGGAGGCCACGGCGGCCATCGCCTCCATGACGGCCAGCATGGGCTGCGAGCCGTGGGAGCAGTTGGCGCCGAGCATGTCCACGCCCAGCGGCTCCAGCGCGGCGACCACGTCGGCCGGGGTATCCCCGTGCACCGTGACGCCGTCCTCGTTGAACGTCATCTGGGCGACCACGGGCAGGTCCGGCGCGACCATCTTCGCCGCCTTGACCGCCTCGACCATCTCCGCCAGGTGGGAGAACGTCTCCAGGATGATCAGGTCCACGCTGGCATCGGCCAGCGCCTGAATCTGCTCGGTAAACGCGGCCCGCGCCTCGGACCGACTGAGCGTCCCAAACGGCGCGACCAGCTTGCCCAGCGGCCCCACCGCCCCCGCGACGAAGGCCGCCCCTCCACTCGCCTCGACCGCCCGGCGGGCAATGGCGACGGCCGCCGTGTTGAACGCCGTGACGCAGTCGGCCAGGCCATGCTCGGCCAGGCGCACCCGGTTCGCCCCGAATGTATTCGTCTCGATTATCTCGGCGCCGGCCGCCAGGTAGTCGCGGTGAACCGTCTCGACCAGGTCGGGCTGGGACAGGACCAGTTCATCGAAGCAGCGGTCGTAGGACACGCCTCGCGCATAGAGTTGCGTTCCCATCGCGCCGTCGCCCACAATAGGGCCAGCGCGCAGGCGTTCCAGAAAGGGATGAGCCATACGTCCTCGTCTAACACAAGCGCGCAACGAAGGGACAAGCGGCGACTTGTCTATCCGTTGCGCGGTCTGCTATTCCGTCAGACACCCGGTTAATGATGGCAGCTACACGCGCCGCCACAGCCACAGCCGCCGCCTTCAGCCGCCCCGGCCGAGGAGCCGACCCCGAGCACGGCGACGGCTGAGAGGAGCCGCCGCGTCTGCTGGCTGGCGCAGGTGGGACAGGCCACGGCCGTGTCCGACTGGCTAAAACTCAGGCGTCGCTCGAACCGCGCGCCACACTCTTCACAGCGAAAGTCGTAGAGCGGCATGAGGTCTCCGGTCGTTGTGCGGCTTGGGCATAACGAGATTATAGCACTCGCGCCCAAGAGGGTCAATTACTCATTGAGTGAGGAAGGGCTTAGATCACATTGTGTTCGCGGCTGACGCCCTGGGCGAAACGGTCAAGCCCTAACTCACGCACGTCCAGCGTCGTCGGGCGGCCCAGCGCCATCTCGGCCACCACCTCGCCCGTGGCCGGGCTGTGCATGAAGCCGTGGCCGGAGAAACCCGCCGCGACCAGGAAGCCGTCGAGGCCGGGCACGGCGCCGATGATCGGGTTGGCGTCGGGCGTTGTGTCGTAGAGGCCGGCCCAGCCCCGCATGATGCGCGCCTCGGCCAACACAGGCACGCGGCGCAGCGCCTGCTCGATGACAGCGTCCCGCCAGCCCGCGTCAACTCCCAGGTCGAAGCCCGGCGGCTGGTCCTTGTCGGTCATGCCAAAGACAATCCCCTTGCCCTCGCGCCGAAAGTAGAACGAGGGGCCGAAGTCAAT
>CAZFUK010000576.1:0-3718 GCA_964522005.1 uncultured Anaerolineales bacterium
GTCATCTGTCAGCGCGATAACTGGCTCCTCGCCAAGATGCCAGAGGACATCCGGCTCGACCTCACCCTGACTACCAGCGCCCTCGACCGCGCCTATGTCGGTGTCGAGGCGTTCGTCATCGGTCAGGGGATTGACCATTCACCCGCGTTCGTCCAGTACGCGCCTGGGGTCGAATAGCCCTTCGCGCCTTGGACCTATTGCTTGTCGTGACCCTGGTGTTCATCGCGGCCTTCAGCGGCGCATACCTCCACATGGCCCTCATCCTGGTCGCCGTGTGGATGTGGCGGAAGGGACGGCGGTAGATGGACCGCGCGGCGGCGTTTGAGGCGGTGTATCAGGCTGAGTGGCGCCGCATGGTCGGGATCGTGGCCCACGCGTTGCCCCAGGGTGAAGCCGAGGATGTCGTGGCCGAGGCGTTCGCGGATGCCTGGGCGAAGGCGACGGAGACCGACCCCGACCGCCTCACGCGCTACGTCTGGAAGTGCGTCTGGAACGGCTGCGCGGACCTGCACCGGCGTGGACGACATCGGGCGGAAGCGGAGCTGGACCTGCGGACGCAGACCTTGGGCGCGCGCCAGTTCGAGCAGGCAGAGGCCCGGCTGGACATCGAGCGGGTATGGCGCCACCTCACGGCGAAGCAACGCGAGGTGTTGTGGCTGCGGTTTGTGGAGGGTCTGCCCTATGCCGAGATTGGCCCGCCGTGCGGGCTGGCCGAGGGCGGGGCGAAGTCGCTGGCCGTGCGCGGGTGGCGGACGATGCAACGACGGTTGACCGGAAAGCGGCGGTAACACGAAACACATTGTGTGAAACATGCCAAAGCAAGGCTTAGTGTCACAAAGTGAAATCCTGGAGCGGCGAGCCAAGGTGGCGGCCCTGCGGCGTGATGGTGTTCGGAACCAGAGGGCCATTGCCCAAAAGCTGAATCTCAGTCTCGCCACGGTTAACCGCGATTGTAAGGCTCTGGATGAAGAGTACCGTGCCCAGGCCCGCGCGGCCGTCGAGGTCGAGAAGGGGCTGGACCTGGCGCGCATTGAAGAGTTGATTGGCGCGGCCATGCCTGACGCCCTCCAGGGCCGCGTGCCCCATATCCGTGTCGTTAACGAGTTGCTGGCCCGGCGCGCGGCCATCCTGGGCTACGACGCACCGGTGAAGACCCAGGTGCAACACGACGGTGAAGTGACGCACAAGCATGTCGCCCTTGACCCCGACACCCGCGCCGTCCTCGACGAGGCCGAGCGCATCATCCTGGAACGCTTCGGCGCTACTGGCCCACAGTCCGCTGCTGTGGACGAAAAGCGTTGATGTGCCGCTGGTCCACCCTACGTTGGGGCGGATCCGGTTTGAACCTTACCACTACCAGGCGCGACTGCTAGCCGACCGCTCCGCGCGACGGCTGGTGCTCAAAGCGCGGCAAACGGGGGTGAGCCAGACGCTCGCCATTGAGACGGCCCACGGGGCTATCTACCAACCCGACACCACGACGCTGTGGCTGTCGAAGGACCAGGCGAGCGCGGCCCAGGTGCTGGGCTACGTCAAGACGGTGCTGTACGGGTTGGGCGTGGCGCTCGCCAAAGATGCCGAGACGAGCGTGCGGCTCGCCAATGGCAGCCGGGTCATCAGCCTGCCGGCCTCCCCGGCCTCGGGCCGCTCCTATGCCGCGACGAGGGTGTACCTGGACGAGTTTGCCCACGTCCACTACCACCAGCACTTGTACACAGCGGTGGCGCCCACCGTCAGCCACGGCGGGCAACTGACGGTCATCAGCACACCCAACGGCCGCGCCAACACCTTCTTTCTGCTCTGGAGCGGGCAACTGGGGAGCGAGTGGTCTCGACACACGATCCACTGGCGTGACTGCCCAGTCTATGACGCGGCGTGGTACGCGGCGTCGCGGCCCGACTTCACGGCCCAGCAGTGGGCGCAGGAGTACGAGTGTGACTTCGTGATGAGCGGCACCACCCGCTTTCAGCCCGCTGACATCGAGCGGGCGCATGATGAGGCGTGGGGGTGTCAACCGGCGGCCGAGGACAGGCAGTACCTCACCGCCGGGGACATCGGACGGCGGAAGGACGCGACGGTGGGCGTGACGCTGACCATGACGCCCCCCTACCAGGTGGTCGCCTTCGAGCGGTTGGACGGCGTGAGCTACCCTCGTATCCAGCAGGCGATTGAGGCCAGGACACGGGCGTATCCGGGTCAGACGTTTGTGGAGAGTAACGGCGTCGGCGACCCGGTGATTGAGAACCTGACTGTGCCCGTCGAACCCTGGGTCACCACGGCACGCAGCAAGGTGCAGGCGCTCGACGCGCTGACCCTGCTGCTAGAGCAGGGCGAGGTGAAGTGGCGGGACATCCCCGTCCTCGATGCTGAATTGTTGGTCTACCAGGACGATGACCGTGGCCTGGTCCAGGATTGTGTCATGGCTTTAGCGATTGCGGCGGTGAATGTGAGACGGTACGGCGGCAGCCTCTTCGCCTGGGGCGACCTCGACGAGGCTCAGGACGACTGGGATGCGTAGCGACGGCCTCTTCGTGCTGGACCTCGACGCGCGGGGCGCGGTCAAGGCCGTGCCCCTGTCGCAGTGGTCGCCCTCCGTCGAGAGTAGGGGCAGCGTCGCCACGTCGCCGACGGGTATCTACCGCTCGGTGTCCTGGGTCTATCGCTGCGTCAACCTGCGGGCAGATGCTATCGCCGGGCTGCCCTACGAACTGAAGCGCAAAGGCCGGACGCGGCGCAGGGTGGACGCGGAGATGCTCGCGGCGCGGCTGCCAATCTTGCTCAAGCAGACTGAGCAGAGCCTGTGCCTGCACGCGGGGGCGTATCTCTTCCGAGAGCAGAACAAGGTCAAATTGCTCGACCTGAAGTGGATGGCCTTTCACACGGTCACGCCGGAGACGAACGACGACCACGAGCTAGTGGGGTTCCTGCGGCACGTGGGCCAGAAGTCGAAGCCCCTCGACTTGACCGACGTGGTCTACACCTGGCTGCCAGACCCGGACGTGGAGCAGGGGCCAGGGACGGCCCCGGCGGATGTGGCTCTCGCGGCCGCTGGCATCGTGGCGCACTCCAACCGCTTCGCCGCCGACCTGTTCGAGCGGGGCGGGATGAACCTGACCATCCTGGTGCTCGACCCGGCCACTAGCGACGACGATGTGAAGCGCGCGGAACTGTGGTGGCGGCGGGCGGCGCGGCGCAGCCGCCGGGGCTGGGAAGCCATCGGGATGCGCCGCAACGTCGAGGTGAAGCAGCTGGGGTACGAACCCGACAAGCTCGCTATGCCCGACCTGAAGGCGAGTGCCCGGGCGGAGATTGCCAGCGCGTTCGGCATACCCGAAACGATGATCGCCGACGCCGCCAACTTCGCCACGGCCAGCGCCCACCGCATGAGCTTCTACGAGGACACGGTCCTGCCCGAGGCCAAGTTGATTGCCGCCGCCTGGAACGAGCAGCTGCTGAGTGAACTGGGCTACGAGCTGGTCTGGCATCCTGAGCAACTGCAACTCTTCCAGGAGGCTAACGCGCTGGAAGTGGACGGCATCACGAAGCTGTTCATCAGCGGGGTCATCAGCGCGGAGGCGGCCAGGGCGCGGGCCGGCTTCACCGAGGCCGACGCGCCGAAGAACAGTGGTCAGGGGCCAGTGGTCAGTGGCCTGTCCCCCGCAATGGGGGGTCAGGGACAGACAGGGCAGGCGGCGGGCGGTGGGCGTGTCCGGGTAGT
>CAZFUK010000577.1:0-3708 GCA_964522005.1 uncultured Anaerolineales bacterium
AGGCGGTCGTGGACCGCTTCTCCAACGAGGTCGCGCCCGAGAGCGTGGCGAAGTAAGCCGTCAGGCAAGAGACACGTATGGCGACAGACGCACAGCGCCCGGCCGAGTCGGGTGTCCCAGAGGAAACCGTTCCGGTGCCGGTGGTCGTCCCGCCGGTGGTGGCGGCGGCGCAACGCCCGCGCCTGGCCGGCCTGACCCGCCGCGCCCAGGAGTTCCGCCGCCTCGCCCAGGACCCCGTCCTGCTGGCCGGGCTGCTGGCCGTCGGCCTGTTCGCCCTGCTGTTCATCATCTGGCCGCTGGCGCGCGTTGTCTGGCAGGGGCTGTTCACGCCGGAAGGCGGCCTCAACACCGAGCAGTTTGGCCGCTACTTCGACGCGCGCTACAGCCGCCTGTACCGAGGAGTGTTCTGGGACACCATTCAGATGGGGTTCTACACCGCGCTGGGCGGGACACTCCTCGGCTTCATCTACGCCTACACCGTCACCCGCTGCGGCATCCCCTTCAAGGGGTTCGTGCATGTCCTGGCCCTGCTGCCCACCATCTCGCCGCCCTTCGCCGTCGCCATCGCCACCATCCTGCTCTTTGGCCGCAACGGCCTGGTGACAGCGCGGCTGCTGGGCATCAACTTCCGGCCCGGCGTGAACGACATCTACGGGCTGGACGGGCTGGTGTTCGTCCAGATCATCACCTTCTTCTCCGTCGCCTACCTCATCCTGCGGGGCATGCTGGAACGGCTCGACCCGGCGTTTGAGGAGGCGGCCCAGAGCCTGGGGGCGTCGCGCTGGCACATTTTCCGCACCGTGACGCTCCCGCTCCTCGCCCCCGGCTTCGCCAGCGCCTTCCTGCTGCTGTTTGTCGAGGCGCTGGCCGACCTGGCGAACCCGCTGCTCATTGCGGGCAACACGACGGTGCTGTCCTCCCAAATCTGGATCGCCGTCAACGGCGAGTACGACCAGGTCAAGGCCGCCTCGCTGTCCATTGTCCTGCTCATCCCGACACTGACCGTCTTCCTGCTCCAACGCTACTGGATCAGCCGCCGCTCGTACATCTCGGTCACCGGCAAGCCCACGGGCGGCATGCCGCGCGTCCAGGACCCCCGCCTGCGCTGGACCTTCATCGTCCTGACCACCCTGGCGAGCCTGCTCATCATCGCCCTCTACGGCACCATCCTGGTCGGCTCGCTCACCAAGGTGTGGGGCGTGGACTACAGCCTGGACCTGCGCCACTACGGCATGGCGATCCAGCGCGGCCTGAAAGCCTTGCTGGACACCTCGTTCCTGGCCGCCGTGGCGACGCCCATTGCCGGCGTCATCGGCATGCTGGCCGCCTGGCTCATCGTGCGGCGCTCGTTTTCGGGCCGCGAGGCGCTGGACTTCACCTCGACGTTGGGCGGCGCGGTGCCGGGCACCATCCTCGGCATCGGCTACATCATCGGCTTTATCCGCGCGCCCATGCTGGCCGTCACGCTCAGCTTCGCCGTCATCCTGGTCGCCCTGGTGGCGACCGTCTCCCCGCGCTGGCTGACGCGCGTCGTGTTGGCGGTGGGGGGCGGCGTGGGCGGCTTCCTGCTCACCTACATCCCCCTGTACGTGGACGAGACGGTCTGGCGCACGGTCCTGGCCGTCCTGTGGGCGGCGCTGGGCCTCGTCGTGTGGGGCCTGTCGCCCCGCTCGCGGGCCTCGACCCGGCCCTTCACCCTGCTCTTCATCGGCCTGGGCGTCTACCTGTGGCTCGGCATCGCGATCACCTCCGTGACGACGCCGCTGGCGCTGTGGGGTCGGGGGCTGCCCGGCACGAACTGGCCCAAGGTAGTAGACTCGCTGTCCTCGCAACTTGGCGTCTTCTTCCAGTTGCCCATCGCCCTGCTCGGCGTCATCTACGGCGGCATCGTGGTCGCCGTCGTCCAGCGGCTCCAGGGCGCGGCGCGGCTGGCCGTGGGCGGCGTGGCCCTGGCCCTGGTCTACGCCATGACCTTCGTGGGCGAGCCGCTGGCCCTCATCGGCACGCCCTACATCATCCTGGCCGCCTACGCCGTGCGCTCGCTGCCCGCCGCCGTGCGCGCCGGCATCGCCCAGTTGCAGCAAATTGACCCGGCCATCGAGGAGGCGTCCACCTCGCTGGGCGCGGACGCGGGCATCACCTTCCGCCGCGTGACCCTGCCGCTCATCTTGCCCGCTTTTACCGCCGGTCTGATTTTCGCCTTCGCCCGCCACATGACCAGCCTGTCGGCCATCATCTTCCTCTCGACGCCCAAGTGGCCCATCCTGACGGCGCTGATTCTGAGCGAGGTCGAGCAGGGCGGCATGAGCCTGGCGGCGGCCTACTCGATGATTCTGATTCTGATTGTGCTGGGCGCGATTGGCCTGCTCTACCTGTTCCTGGGCCGCGCCTTCGCGCGGGGCGAGGGCGTGGACCTGTCCATGGGCCTGGGCTAACGGTGGACCGGTTCGCCCGCCACGTCGAGGAGGTCTGGGAGAGCGAAGGGACGGCCTGGCTCCAGCAGGTACCCGACCTGATAGACGAGTATGCCGCCCGTTGGTCGTTGACCGTCGGGCCGCCCTTTGACAACCTCAGCTATAACTACGTCGCGCCCGCCGTCCGCGCCGACGGCACCGCCTGCGTCCTCAAGCTCGGCGTGCCGCGCGATGAACTGGTCACCGAAATCGAGGCGCTGCGGCTGTATGACGGGCGGGGCGCGGCCGCGTTGCTGGCCGCCGACGCCGACCGTGGCGTGATGCTCCTGGAGCGGCTCACGCCAGGCGCACCGCTGTCTCGGCTTGAGGATGATGACGGGGCCACGGTGATCGCGGCGGAAGTCATGCGCGGACTATGGCGTCCGCCGCCCCCGGCCCATCCCTTCCCGAACGTGGCGGACTGGCTCCAGGGCCTGAGCCGCCTGCGCCGCCGTTTCGACGGTGGGACCGGGCCGCTGGAGCGGCGCCTGGTCGAGCAGGCCGAGGCGCTGGCCGCCGACCTGCTGGCTTCGACCGAGACCGAGGTCGTCCTGCACGGCGACCTGCACCACGACAACATTCTCAGCGCGGCGCGCCGGCCCTGGCTGGCGATTGACCCCAAGGGGGTCATTGGTGACCCGGTCTACGAGGTGGGCGCACTGCTGCGCAACCCCGTTCCCCAGGTCTACAGCCACCCCCACCCCGTGGCGCTCACCCGCCGCCGCGTGGACCTGCTGGCCGACCGACTGGGCTTCGACCGCCGGCGCATCGTGGGCTGGGCGCTCGCGCAGGCCGTCCTGTCGGCCTGGTGGAGCATCGAGGACGAGGGCTACGGCTGGGAAGGCGCGATGAGCGTGGCGGCGTGGCTGGCGGCCGTGTAAACAGACAGACCTGACAGGTTTTGGAAA
The DNA here is from genome assembly GCA_964522005.1 of uncultured Anaerolineales bacterium. GTDB lineage: Bacteria > Chloroflexota > Anaerolineae > Epilineales > JAHCIE01 > JAHCIE01. Next base: position 3,362 of record CAZFUK010000577.1, read on the forward strand.
CCTGTCAGGTCTTGAGGCAACTATGTTCCTGACACTTGAGCACATCACCAAACGGTTTCCGGCGCGGGGCGGCGAGGGCGAGGTCGCGGCGGTGGACGACGTCTCGCTGGGCATCGAGCGTGGCGAGTTCGTCACCCTGCTCGGCCCATCGGGCTGCGGCAAGACGACGACGCTGCGCCTCATCGCCGGCTTCGAGTTCCCCACCAGCGGCCGCATCGTCCTCGACGGCCGCGACCTGACCCAGGTGCCGCCGCACCAGCGCGACATGGCGATGGTCTTCCAGAGCTACGCCATCTTCCCGCACCTGTCGGTGTTCGAGAATATCGCCTACGGCCTCAAAATCCGCA
>CAZFUK010000578.1:0-272 GCA_964522005.1 uncultured Anaerolineales bacterium
GTTATCGGGATGGTGACGGGAATGGCCATCGGTACGGCCACCGGGTGCTGCGAGGGGCTGAGGGGAACGCTCGAAGGCTTGATGGCGGGCGTCATGGGCGGCATGATGGGCGCTATGACGACATTGATGCTCCGCTATGACAACCTCAACCTGTTCATGCCCTTCTACTTTGCCGTCTTTCTGCTCATCACCGGCCTTATCCTCTACCTGATCCGTCGTGAAGCGCAGGGATGTCCTGCCTGTCAGGAGCACGCGGCGAAGGCGTCGCGTAA
>CAZFUK010000578.1:282-3688 GCA_964522005.1 uncultured Anaerolineales bacterium
CTGCGCCGCCTGGGGAAGCTGCCGTGCCCGCTGACGCCGGCTCGGGGTCTGCCGCCCAGTGTCTTCGGTGTCACGACGGGCCTGGCCACCTTCGGTCTTGTCTTTGTCATGGCCTTCGGACCGCGCTCATTCTTCCTCAGCGCTGGTGGGACGGGTGATGCCTCAGCCCCGTCCGTCAGCGCGTCCCCAGCCTCCCCCGCCTCTGCCACCAGCGGGTCGTCCACCACCACGCAGTCCGCGCCGGCCTCGGCTGCCGCACCCGCGTCGTCCGTGTCAGCCGCCAAACTCGGCCCGAACGAGGCCGCGGCCGTTGTCAACGGCGAGAAGATTGCGATGGCCGAGGTCCAGCGGCGGGCCGAACTTCAGTTTGCGTTCCTGCGCATGACGGGACAATCCGATGCGGGCCAGCGTACGCAACTCGACCAGTTCCAGGCATCACTGGCGACCTCCATGGTTGAGGAGTGGATGCTGAACCAGGAGGCGGCCAAGCGAGGGGTAACGGCCTCCGACGCCGAGGTCACGGACTTCCTGGCGAACACAGTCCTCAAGCAGCTCAATACGACGGAAGACCGCCTCAAAGAGGAGATTGGCAAGGCGGGTCTGACGATGGAGTATGTGCGGGAGGTATTGAAGCGGTTCGTCGTGGCGGACAAATTCGTGAAGACGGTGGTATTGAAGGACATTGAGCCGGCTCAACAACAAAGCGCCTATCAAACCTGGTATAGTTCCCTCCAGGGGAAGGCCCAGGTCGTGGTAAATCTGAAGAACGACACGACGGGTGGGGCCGCGCCGCAGACGTCGAACCGCGCCGGCGGCGAAGCCAAGGCCGAAGTGAAGGGCAATGTCCAGGAGATTAACCTGCGCGTGTCAGCCGGGGGATACTCGCCCAACGTCATCAGGGTCAAGAAGGGTGTCCCCGTTCGGATGAACCTCACCACTGACGGGACGGCCGGCTGCGCCCGTGCGTTCGTCTTCCCCGCCTACAACATTCAGAAGGTACTACCCGCCAAGGGGACGGAGACGATTCAGTTCACCCCAGATCGCGACGGCCCGTTGATGTTCAGTTGTGGGATGGGCATGTTCCGCGGCCAGATGATTGTCGAGCAGGGCTAGGTGAGGAGGCGCTCATGCAAGAGGTAGTCCAGACTAGAGCGTGGAGGGGCCGAACCCAGGGCCGGCTCTGGCGAAGTATCGTCCTCCTCAGCGTTGCTCTCGTCCTCGCGGCGCTCTACCTATTCCGTACGCGCCTTCCCGTCGCGGAGTGGTACGGCTTCCTGAGCCTGCCCACCTCCACTCTCTCCGAACCTGTAGGGGACTTCGCCGACCGGGTCAATATCCCCCTCCTCAGCGCGCTGCTGCTTGGCTTGATGGGCGCCCTCAGTCCGTGCCAACTCAGCACCAATCTCGCCGCCTTCGCTTTCACAACCCGCCGAGTAGACAAGCCAGCGCTTGTCGCTGTCTCAGCGACTGCTTACATCGTCGGCAAGATGCTGGTGTACACCCTCATTGGGCTAGCTGCGATTGTGGTCGGAGTGCAGTTGCAGCAGGCTTCGATTCCCGTCATTGTGGCAGCGCGCAAGATGCTAGGCCCTGCTCTGCTCCTGCTTGGACTGGTCCTGTTAGGTGTCGTGCGGCTCAGCCTGTCTGTAGGAGGCGCTTTGAGCGCGTGGTTTGAGCAACAGGCGCAGGGGCGGGGGATACTGGGGGCCTTCCTGATGGGGGTGGCTTTCGCCTTTGCCTTCTGCCCGACGCTGTTCCTCCTGTTCTTTGGCCTGACCCTGCCACTGGCCATTGCCTCCCCGATGGGTCCCCTTTATCCGGCCGTGTTCGCCTTGGGAACCGCCCTGCCCCTGCTCCTGTTCTTGGCACTTACGAGCGTGGCAAGCGTGAGTGTGGGCAGTTTTCGGCGGCGCGCACGGGGCGTGAGCTTGCAGGTGAATCGGGTGGTGGGGGTCGTGTTCATCCTGGTCGGGCTAAACGAAATCCTTCTCTACTGGCTAACCTAAGCCTTATCTTCCGCCACAGGGATGCCAGGGGGCGTAGTGTCAGTGCGCTCCCTGCGCCTATTCTTGAGTTGCGGAACTTTCAGCAGATCCTCAGCTTTGCATCAGCCTAATCACAGAGAAGAAGCCGATACTGAACCTTGAGCAGGCTAGGCAACTGACGCAGTCCGTGGGACGGAGCGTGGTCGGGGTTGGTCGTCTCGAGAGGAGGTAGGCGATGCAACTGGTAAAGACCCTCGGTGTCGAGTATAATGACGGATTATCGAAAAGACGGAGGGAGCCCCCGGTGGCCCGTATACTGGCGATTGATGATGATGCAGCCGTAACCAGTTTGCTTAAGCGCGGGTTGAGTTATGAAGGGTTTACGGTCGAGACGGCGAGTTCAGGTGAAGACGGCCTGTTATTAGCGCGTGACCATCCCCCCGACCTGGTCATCCTCGACATCATGATGCCTGGGCTGGACGGCCTGGAGGTGCTGCGACGGCTCCGAGCGGCGGACGCCACCTTGCCCGTCCTCATGCTCACGGCGAAAGACGCGCCGGCCGACCAAGTGCAGGGGCTAGAGGCTGGCGCCGATGACTATGTGGTCAAGCCCTTTACCTTCGAGGTGCTGCTGGCCCGTGTGCGAGCCTTGCTCCGTCGGCAGCAGTCCGAGCAGCCTCCCATCCTGCGCTTCAACGACTTGACGCTGGACCCCAATGGCCGTATCGTGCGACGCGGGCAGCGGGAGATTAGCCTGACGGCCGTCGAGTTCAAGCTGTTGGAGGAGTTCATGCGCCACCCCAGGCACGTCCTGTCCAAGGAGGCCTTGCTGGACCGAGTCTGGGGCTTCGACTTTGGGGGCAATGCCAACGTCGTGGAAGTCTATGTGAAGCAGTTGCGTCAGAAGTTGGAAGCGGGCGGCGCGCCCCGCCTGATCCAGACGGTCTATGGCGCGGGCTACGTCCTACGGGAGGAGTAAGGCTTGTCCATCCGGGTCCGCTTAGCCTTCTGGTATGGGGCGCTGTTTGCCCTGGTGCTGTTGCTGGTGGGAGTCTTAAGCTATGCCTTCCACGGGCGGGGCCACTATGATGAACTGGACCGCGCCCTGGTTACGACCGCCGGCCATGCGCTGGCCGAAGCCGTCGCCATGCGTGGCGAGCCCCACTTGTCGGCCGACACCGGCGGCCTGGAAGTGGCCCTGCGTCTCTACGATATGGAGGGCCGATTACAGGAAACCTCACCGACGGGGACAGTCGTCCCCGTCATTAACCCCCGCGCGGTTCTGACCACCCCTGGCCCAGCACCCTATGATGGTCTGGTCGGCCTGGTGCCTTCGCTTACGGGGCCACCTGCTGCCGCAGCCGCGGGTGGCTTTGGTCTCATCACCGCGCCGGACCAACGCTGGCGTGTGTACGTTCTCC
>CAZFUK010000579.1:0-3679 GCA_964522005.1 uncultured Anaerolineales bacterium
CCACCGGCTGGCGGACGAGTTGCTTGGCGACGCGCAAGCCGCCAAAGCCGGCCCCCACAATCACGACACGCGGTATATTGCCTGTTGGCTGATTCATATTTGTCTCCTGGGATGGAATTGATTAACCCAGTCTACATCTTAGACGATATGGGGGCGGCGGCTATGACCTCGTTGCCGCGGATTCACGGCCTCGTTTTGCTGAGGTCTCCCCTCGTGCTACAATATGGGCATCAACAGGTAGCATCGAGCACGTTGAACCGGATGACGCCTATGCCCCCACGTCCCCCCTCTGGAATGGTTCGCCTCTCGTTCCGCCTCGGCCCGTGGACCTCACCCAGCGCCAAGGGCTGGCAGGCCGCCTACGACGGCCTGGTTGAACCGCTGGTCGCGGCGGGCGTGCCCGTCTATGGCCTGCTGGAGGCCGACCTGGCTGCCGGCGAGCCGGGCAGCGCGCGCTGGTTCACCCAGTACGCCCAGCACGCCGCCCAGGTGGTCGCCCGCTACGCCGACAGCGTCCACACCTTCGAAGTCCTGCCCGGCCCCAACCAAATTGACATCACCGGCCGCCCCCGCCTGTCGCCCGCGGCCTTCGCCCGTGGCCTGGCCCTGGTTTACGAAGCGGTCAAGGCCGAGGGGCGGGGCCGTGAGACGGTGCTGGTCGCCGGGGCCATCGCTCTGGCCGCCGACGGGGTAGGCTATCTGGCGCAAACCCTCACCTTCGGCGTCGGCTCGACGGCCTGGGAGGGCGTGCGCCAGGCCACGCGCTCGGCCGCGCCCTTCGACGCCGTCGCGTGCTGGCCGCCCCTGCCCGACCGCCCCGACCAGGTGGACCCGGCCGCCGTGGCCCAGGCGGTGGAGCGGCTGGCGGCGGCACTGGCGGGCAACACGGCGGTCAAGGACAAGCCTGTCTACCTCTCCGGCTTCACCTGGACCGCGTCCAGCGGTCTGGAGTACACAACGGAAGCGCTTGATAGCCTCACGGCTCGCCTGGTCGAGCGCCGGCCAGGTCTGCGGCTGGCCGCCCGCGACGCGGCCAGCGCCGGGCCGGTGGGGCCGCACGAAGGGGAGCGCTCGGTCGTCGGCGCCTATGCCCTGTTCCCCCTCGCGCTGCCCGTACCGCTGGCCGTGGGCGCGCGGCCCTTTGTGCCCGCCGTGGACGGCTTCGACTACCCGGTAGGACCCAGGGATAAGCCCGAGCCGCCGCCAGGCTACACCTCGGCGGCCGGGCTGGCGGGCGACGAGTACTTCCGCCTGTTCGGCGTCTGGCACACGGGCGAAGACTGGAACGGCCCGGGCGCGGGCGACGCTGACCTGGGCCTGCCCGTCTACGCCATCGGGGCCGGCCTGGTGACCGTGGCGGACTTCTTTACCCCGGCCTGGGGCAACGTCGTGCTGGTTGAACACAGCCTGCCCAGCGGGGCCAAAGTCTGGTCCCAGTATGCCCACCTGCGCGAGCGGCTGGTCAAGGCGGGCGACGTGGTCGAGCGGGGCCAGCCGGTGGGGACCATTGGCAAGGGCGCCAACGACGCCTGGGTGGCGCACCTCCACTTCGAGAGTCGCCAGGCCGACCTGCCCGCCAACACCTGGCTGCCCTTTGTGCGCGACCGCCAGTGGGTGCTGGACCACTACTTCGACACCATTGTGTTCACCCGCAAGCACCGCCCCGGCCTGTTCATCACCGAGGGCGTCGTGGTAGACAGCGAGCCGGGCGACGAGCAGGAAAACGGGGCGTTCACCCGCTCGGCCACGGCCCACTGGTTCCCGTCGTACTTCGGCTGGCATGGCACCTCGCTCTACACCTTCGCCAGCCGCTCGGAGGCCGAGTGGGGCGAGTGGCGGCCCCGGCTGCCCCAGGCAGGCCGCTATGATGTGCAGGTCTGGATTCCCAGCTTCCACGCCACCACCAGGGCCGCGCGCTACGTCGTGACCCACCAGGACGGCACGGCCACCGTGACGGTGGACCAGAGCCGCTTCAACGACGAGTGGGTGTCGCTCGGCGTATTCGCCTTCGGGACCCAGGGCGCCGTCGTGCGCCTGACCGACCAGACCGGTGAGGCCGACGAGGCGCGGCTTGAAGTGTGCTTCGATGCCGTTCGCTGGCTGCCCGTGAGCTAGAAAGAGTGTTATGTTTCGGCTAGCGCCCACCGGCGCCGAGAAACCCGTTGTCGTCATCAGCGACACCCATTTTGGCGAGCCGCTCGCCACCCTGGGCGCCACCGCCCGCGACGAGACGCGCTATTGCGCCGGCCTGGAAACCCTCGATGTCCTCATCCGCGCCCTGGAGGGCCTGGGGCCGCTGGACGAAATCGTCCTGCTGGGCGACATCTGGGAGATGTGGAGCTGCCCGTTCCGCCTGGCGGTCCAGGAGGCCGCGCCATTCCTCCACCGGCTGTGCAGCCTGCCGGTGGACCGCGTCACCTACGTGCCCGGCAACCATGACTACCACCTGCTCGTCCAGCACATTGAATATGAGCAGATGACGTGCCTCAAGCGCGGGGAGACGGCGCCCCGCCGCTACCGCGCCCAGCACACCTACACCGACTCCTTTCTGGCCGGCCTCCTGCCCGAGTCGGTACGCGACCGGTTCCAGGTCAAGTACCCCGACTACCAGCGGGTCGTGGGCGGCCGGCGGGTCCTGTTCCACCACGGCCACCACCTGGCGACGCTGCGCGGCGGCGAACTCTTCTCCAGCGTCCCCATGTTCATCCTCAAGCGGCTGGAGGGCGTCGGCATCCAGACCCTCACGCGCGAGGAGTTGGAGCGCGGCGTCAGCATCTTCTACGAGATGGTCTACGCCGGCTCGCTGGGCGACCGCGCCGCCGACCGCCTCCACGACTGGTGGGTGCGGCTCCAACGGTGGCGGCGCTGGTGGGGCTGGACCATCCTGGGCTGGATGCGCAGCCGGCTGCGCCGCGAAAGCTCCCTCCGCGAGCGCGGCACGCCCCAGGTGGACATTGAGCACTTCCGCGACGCGGCGCGCTGGATGCTGCGGCTGATTGACGCCGACGCCCCCCAACCCGTGCCCCCGCCCGACGTGCTCGTCTTCGGCCACACCCACCGCTCCGGCATCGCCTCGGTCCTGCTGGACGACAACCGCACGTCCATGTACCTGGTCAACGCCGGCTGCTGGCTGGTCGAGACGCCCAAGCGCAACACCGACCACGTCAATACCCTGGCGATTCTGGACGGCGCCCACGTCGGGGTCTACAAGCTGGGCTTCCACGGCCTGGAACTGCGTGACGCGCTTCGCTTCCCCAAGGAGGAGACCGCCCCCCTATGGCCATGACCATCGGCGCCTGCACCATTGAACTCCGTCTGTTCGGCCCGGCCTCGCTCAAAGACAAGCGCAGCGTCCTCAAGCCCATCCTGTCGCGGCTGCGGCAGGAGTTTGGCGTCTCCGCCGCCGAGGTGGACCTCAACGACGCCTGGGGCGCGGCGGTCATCGGGCTGGCTGTCGTCTCCAACGACGCGAGCCATGCCCACTCGGTCCTGGAAAAGTGCGCTGACTGGATCGAGCGCGAACGCCTCGACGTCGAACTCGTCACCTACGACATCGAGATGCTATAGCTCTATTGCGTAGTGCGTATTTCGTATTCCGTATTCCGCATCACGCATCACGTATCACGTATCATATGTCCCCTACCCCCTCTATGGACGATACACTCCTGCTGGCAATTGC
>CAZFUK010000580.1:0-3675 GCA_964522005.1 uncultured Anaerolineales bacterium
ATACTGAGGGGTATATGCAGCACTGGCTCGACTAGAAAGGAGCACGGGATGAGCAGCGTACGAGTGCTAGTGGGGACGCGCAAGGGGGCATTTATTCTGACCGCCGACGGCAAGCGTCAGCAGTGGAACGTCAGTGGTCCCCACTTCGCGGGCTGGGAGATGTACCATCTCAAAGGCTCGCCGGTAGACCCCAACCGTATCTATGCGTCGCAATCGAGCGGCTGGTTCGGGCAGTTAGTCCAACGCTCCGACGACGGCGGGCAGACCTGGAACCCGGTCGGCAACGAGTTTGCCTACGACGGTGTCCCCGGCACGCATCAGTGGTATGACGGCACGCAGCACCCCTGGGAGTTCAAGCGCGTCTGGCACCTGGAGCCGTCGCTGACCGACCCCGACGTGGTCTACGCGGGGGTAGAGGACGCGGCGCTCTTCCGCTCGGCGGATGGCGGCCAGACGTGGCAGGAGTTATCCGGGCTGCGGGAGCATCCATCTGGCTCATCCTGGCAGCCGGGCGCGGGGGGCATGTGCCTGCACACCATCCTCCTCGACCCCAGCAACCCCAACCGCCTTTTCATCGCCATCTCAGCCGCCGGCGCCTTCCGTACCGATGACGGCGGCCAGACCTGGCGGCCTATCAATCGCGGCCTGCGCTCGGACTTCATGCCCGAACCGGAGGCGGAGGTCGGCCACTGCGTCCACCGTATCGCGCTCCACCCGTCGCGGCCTAATACTCTGTTCATGCAGAAGCACTGGGACATCATGCGGACCGACGACGCGGGCGACTCGTGGCGCGAGGTGAGCGGCGCCCTGCCAAGCGACTTCGGCTTCCCCATCGCCGTCCACGCCCACGAGCCTGAGACGATTTACGTTGTTCCCATCAAGAGCGACTCCGAGCACTACCCGCCCGAGGGCAAGCTGAGGGTCTACCGCAGCCGCACGGGTGGCAACGAGTGGGAAGCCCTGACCAACGGCCTGCCGCAGAGCAACTGCTACGTCAACGTGCTGCGCGAGGCGATGGCGGTGGACGACCTGGACGAGTGCGGCGTCTACTTCGGTACGACGGGCGGCCAGGTCTACTGCTCGCCCGACGGCGGCGACACCTGGACCTCCATCGTCCACGACCTGCCCTCGGTGGTCTCCGTCGAAGTCCAGACCCTGCCATGATTCGCGTTGTTATCCCGTACCATCTGCGCAACCTGGCGAGGGTCAACGGCGAGGTGAAACTGGAGGTCGAGGGGCCGGTGACGCAGCGGGCCGTGCTGGATGCCCTGGAAGCGCGTTATCCCATGCTACGCGGGACGATTCGGGACCACGTGACCGGCAAGCGCCGCGCCTTCGTCCGCTTCTTCGCCTGCGAGCAGGACCTATCCCACGACCCGCCCGATGCGCCGCTGCCCGACGAGGTGGCAGCCGGGACCGAGCCTTTCCTCGTCATAGGCGCCATCGCCGGCGGCTAGAGCACGCAGACCTGATGGAAAACCATCAGGTCTGCCTTTGTTTCGACACGCCCCACTGTTTGCATATCTGTATCCGGCAGGGGAAAGAGTAGAGGGCCTGGCCTGGATCTATCCGGGCCAGGCCCTACATGTTATCTCGTTACTCCCCGTCGCTCTTGGCGCGGGCGATGACCTTCTCCGCCACCTTGCGGCCCAGGTCCTTGCCCGCCACCACGTCGCTACGGAAGTGGAGGCCGCCCCACATGCGAGAGTCGGCGGCCTCATCCGCCAGCGTCTTCAACTCAGCCGCGTCACGCGGGAACAGGTAGGCCAGCGCGGTGGCGGCCGCCGTGGAGCCGCAGCCGTGCGCGGCGGGATAGCTCGGGTGGTTGGGGGTGGTAAACAGCGGCTTGAAGTTGGGGTCCAGCTGGAAGGGGCGCATGGCCCAGTAGGTGTACTTCCCGTCCCAGCAGGCCACCATGGCGTCGTAGAGGGCAACCTGGAGCACGGCATAGGCGCGGGCGGCGCGGGGCGGGTTGGCGGCCAGTCCGTACTCAAATATCCTCTGGCCCGCCTGCTCATTCCAGTACTTAAAGGAGCGCTGCCCGCCGGCTCCGTATTCCCAGAAGAAGGCGTCGGCGTTGGTCTTGGGCGTGCGCTGGAAGGTGCGCAGTTCGTCCATCTCCTTCGCCTTTTCCGGCGAGTCGTACGCCGGAGGCGGGCCGGGGCGGAACTCGCCGGGCGTGCTGAGGACCCAGGGTTTCCAATTCGCGGCTTGCGGCAGGATGGGATTGGTTCCATTCCACACGCCCGCGCCGGTCGGAACGCTGCCCGTCCACTGCGTGTCGAACCCGTCGGTCTTGGCGCGCTCGATGACCCGCTGCGCCACGCTCTTGCCCAGTTCCAGCCCGGCGCTGACATCGCTGGGGTAGTCCACACCCGCCAGCAGCCGCGAGCGGGCCGCCTCGTCGGCCTTGGCGGCGAACAGCGCCGTGTCGTCCGGGAAGACATAGCTCAGGATCGCCTGGGCTGCGCCGGCGGCGACGGCGTACTCCGAGGGGTAGGCCGGGCTATGGGGGTTGGGAATGACGGTGGTAAGCCGGGAGTCCACCTCACTGGGGCGCGGGCGGGAATAGGCGTACTTGGTATCCCAGGCGGCGGTCATCGCGTCGCTGAGGGCGACATTAAGCAGGGCCAGGTGACGCGCGGCGGGCATGATGGTCAGGTTCCGCTTGAGCAGGTGCTGGATCAGCAGTTGGTTCCAGCGGTAGGACGGTGCGCCGGTGTTCCAGTATTCAATTGTCTCGACCGCCTTCGCGTCGCGCTGCGCCACGAGCGCCTGCAACTGCTGAATCTCCTGCGCCGTCGCCGCCTTGTCTGGTGGCGCGGGCAGTCGGACGGCATTGCCCGAAGCGATGACGTACGTCTGCCACGCGCCGGCCTTCGGCTCGACCAGCGCGGCGCTCGGCGCGGCGGGCGCCTGTGACCTGGACCAGAGCGCCCCCGTGACAAACAGCCCGATCCCTAGCAGCACGAGGCCAATGAACAGCAGGCCCATCAACCACACTCGCTTGCTTGAACCCTGGAGTCTCGACGTCAGAGTAGTCATGGTCGTCCTCTCCTTTGCTGTGTGACTCAATCTTGAGTGGTCAACCCGATGACCCCATTAAACCACGCTCTGCTTGTCAGGGTAATACGCTTAGCGGTATAATGGGCGATAGGAAAACCGATACTCCAGGCGAGAGAGGTTGGCGATGGACGAAGCTCCTTCCTTTGGCCGCTGGCTGCGCCTCCGTCGGCGCGCGCTCGACCTGACCCAGGCCGAGTTGGCTCGCCGCGTCGGCTACTCCGAGGTCACCCTCCGCAAGCTCGAGGCGGACGACCTGCGCCCCTCCAAGCAGATCGCCGAGCGCCTCGCCGAGCAGCTTGACCTGCCCCTGGCCGACCGCCCCGCCTTCCTCCGCTTCGCCCGTGGCGACACCGCCGTTCCGCCGCCGCCCCTAACCACCCCGTCGCCCGCTGTGTCCACCGCGCCGTCGTCCGCCGAACCCACCTCCAGCACCCTGACCTTCCTGTTCACCGACATCGAAGGTAGCACGCGCCTCTGGCAGGACCAGCCCCAGGCCATGCACGCTGCTCTCGCCCGCCACGACACCTTGCTGCGCCAGACCATCGAGCGCCACGGCGGCCGCGTCTTCAAGACCGTCGGCGACGCCTTCTACGCCGCCTTCCCCACCGC
>CAZFUK010000581.1:0-3673 GCA_964522005.1 uncultured Anaerolineales bacterium
CGGGAAGTCCCGCGCCTGGAGTGCGCCGACGAGCAGGCGACCGATGCCCTGCCGCGCGAAGACCGACTCGATGATGACCGCGCCGCTGAGCAAGCCGCCAAACTGAAGCCCGACGACGGTGACGACCGGAATCAGCGAGTTGCGCAGCGCGTGGCGCACGACGACGATGGGGTAGCGCAGGCCCTTGGCCCGTGCGGTGCGGATGTAGTCCTCCTGCAAGACTTCGAGCAGGCTGGACCGCACGAGTCGAGCGATGATCGCCGCCGCCGAGAAGCCGAGGGCGATGGCGGGCAGGGCCAGCCGACGCAGGTCGCTGCCGGCCGTAATGGGCACCCAGCGCAACTGGATGCCAAAGACGTAGATGAGCAGCAGGCCCAGCCAGAAGCTCGGCATCGAGACACCCAGGGTGCCTATGACCATCGTGACGTTGTCAATCCAGGAGTTGTGCTTGATGGCCGCGATGATGCCGAGCAGGATGCCGAGCAGGACGGCCAGCCCCAGCCCCGCCACCGTCAACTGGATGGTGCTGGGGAAGTTCTGGAGGATGAGTTCAAAGACGGACTGTTTGGTAATAATCGACTCGCCCAGGTTGCCCTGCACGACCTTGACCAGCCAGTTCCAGTACTGGACGGGCAGGGGCTGGTCCAGGCCCAGCACGCGCCGCACCTGCTCAATCTGCTCTTTGCTCGCCCCGCCCGACTCGATAAACATGGCCGTGACAGGATCGCCCGGCACCAGATGGAGCATGGAGAACACCAGGATGGACACACCCAGGATGACGGGCAAGGTCAGCATGAGGCGGTTGAGAATATAGCGAGTCATGGTCACTCCTCGACGGAGGACGAAGGACGGACGACGGATTGGGAGTTGGCCTCCGTCCTCCGTCTTCCGTCCTCCGTCTGCGGGTTACTTGGCGATCCAGGTATCAACGAAGTACGGGAAGCCGACTTCGTTGAACCAGACGTCGTTGACCTTGGCGTTGGCGCCGTAGACGTAGAGCTGCTCCCAGCCCATGACGCCCACCGCGTCCTTGACCACCTGGGTCTGCGCCTTCATGATGTTGTCCCAGACGTCCTTCTGATTGGTGGCGTTCATCGCCTTGTCCAGCATGTCGTCTACGTCTTTGTTGCTGTAGCCGTACCAGTTGTACGCCTGGCCGGTGCGGAAGAACTGGTTGACCAGGGCCGGGCCGTTGTAGCCCGAGTCGCTCATCAGCGTGATGTGGAAGTCGCCCTTCTGGGTCGTGCCAATCCAGAAGTTGAAGTCGCCCGTGCGGATGTTGAGCTTCGCGCCGACCTTGCGCAGCATCTGGTCCACCGGCTCGACCTGGGAGGTGCTGGTGGACGTCGTCACCATGTCCAGCACCAGCTTCTCGCCACCCTTCTCACGGATGCCGTCCGCCCCTACCTTCCAGCCGGCCTCTTCGAGCAGCGCCTTGGCCTTCTCCGGGTCGTAGGGATAGTCCACTTCCTTGAGCTTGCTCATGTCGCCGCCCGGCACCATGTTGGCCGGCAGCGGCGCGAGGCCCGGATTGCCGATGTTCGACCACGCGGGCAGTTGGAGCAGCGCCTTCTTATCAATGGCGTAGTTCATCGCCTGGCGCACCTTCAGGTCCGCCGTCGGCCCCTTGGCCGTGTTCATCAGGTACATGCGGCTGGTGCCAGCCTTGGGCGTCGTCAGGACTTGCAGGTCCTTGTTGCCCTTGATCTGGGCCACCTGCGGCTCGGTCATCGTCACCAACTGAATCTCATTGGCTTCGAGGGCGGCCAGGCGGGTCGCGGCGTCGGGCACCTCGCGGTAGACCAGTTCATCCAGGTAGGCCACGCCCTTGTTCTTGGCGATGGGCGACGGCCACTTGTAGTCGTCGTTGCGGGTCAGGACGACGCGCTGGTCCTTGACCCACTCCTTGAACTTGAACGGGCCGCTGCCGACCAGCGTCTTCACGCCGTAATCGGCGCCCGCCTTCTCCATCGCCGTGGGCGAGTCGATGCCCATGCCGCCGTCGCTCAGCATGACCAGGAACGACGGGTTCGCCTGCTTGAACGTCACCTTGACGGTGGCGTCGTCCACCACCTCGGTCTTGTCGTACTTCTCCGCGCCGACCGCCTGCCAGGCGAAGGCCCGCTTGGTGTCGGGCTTCACGATGTAGTCGAAATTGTACTTGACGGCCTGGGCGTTGAAGGGCGTACCATCGTGGAACTTAACGTCCTTGCGCAGCTTGAACGTGTAGACCTTACCGTCCGGCGAAATCTCCCACGACTCAGCCAGCCACGGCTTGATGGAGCCATCCTTGGGGTCCACCGCCGTCAGGCGGTCCAGCACGTGGGCCGCCACCATGCGCGAGATGGTGTTGTTGCTGACCTTCTGGTTGAGCGTGTCGGGCACGTTGGTGCCGTGGGACACGGTCAGCGAACCGCCCTTGACGGGCTGGCCGGCGGCCGGCGCGGCCGGCTGTTGCGCTGGGGCCTGGGTGGGCTGGGCAGCGGGCGCGGCCGGCTTCTGCTCGGCCGGCTTTTGCTCAGCCGGCTTCTGCGCGGGGGCCTGTGGGGCGGGCTGCTGCTGGGCCGTCGGCGCGGGCGCCGGGGCGCAGGCCAGGCCAGCGATCAGCAGCAGACTGAGCACCAGGCCAACGGTCACAGTGCGAATGCGGGACATCTCTCCACCTCCTGAGTTGGTTTGGGACAAGGATTGCGGCATGGCATCCGGCCACCGGGGCGCGGGGTAGGGCAGGGCGTGGCGGTGGCGGCTGTCCATCACAGATACCGTTCCAGGAATTCCAGCATGTCCAGCCACATCTGGCGCGTATTGGCCGGGGACTGGACGTAGTAGTGCTCGTTGGGGTAGGTCTTGTACTGGACCGTCTTGTACTCTTTCTCGAGGGCCTGGACGAACTTGAGTGAGGACGGCGTGTTAGGGCGGCGGCCCTCGCCGTGGAGCACAAAGACGGGTGTCGTAGCCTGCTTGACATAGTACAGCGGCGAGACGCGGCGGAAGACGGCTTCGTCCGTGGCGGGGTCGCCCAGGCGGTACGTCAACTGCTGCTGGTGGCGGCGCTCCTGCTCGTCGCCGCCGTCCATCTGCATCCGGTCCCACTGCGAGGAGTAGCCCGAGGCCGCGATGGACGCCTGGAACACACCCGGCGCGAAGGTCACCGCCGCCATGCTCAGGTAGCCGCCATAGCTCGCGCCCGTGATCGCCATCTTATCGGGCGCGACATAGTCCAGTGTCTTCAGGTACTCGGCCGCCGCCACGCAGTCCTTCAGGTCACCGCCGCCGTAGTCCTGATAGTTGGCCGTCTCGAACGCCTTGCCGTAACCGGTGCTGCCGCGCACGTTAGGCATCAGGACGACATAGCCCTGGAGGGCGAAGAACTGGGCCATGCCGTTGAAGGTATCGGTGAACTGCGAGGCTGGGCCGCCGTGGGTGATGAGCAGGGCCGGGTGGCGGCGCGAGTCGGCGGTAGGTGGGCGGTAGAGGTAGGCGGCGATAGACTGGCCGTCGAAGGTGGTGTAGTGGACTTTCTCAGGCCGGATCAACCGTTCCTCAATACCGCCGCCGGGCAGCGACTGGGTCAACTGCCGCCGCGCCCCGCTCGCCACGTCCACGGTCCACAGGTCAAGGGGCGCCGTCGGCGTCTGGTACAGGTAGGCGATGGTCTGCCCGTCCGGCGACC
>CAZFUK010000582.1:0-3669 GCA_964522005.1 uncultured Anaerolineales bacterium
TCTTCACCCTGGAGGACGAGACCGGCCTGGTCAACCTCATCCTCCGCCCCGACCTGTACGAGCGCCACCGCCAGACCTGGGACCAGCCGCTCCTCATCGTGCGCGGCCGTCTCCAGCGCGAGGGCCACGCCCTGAGCCTGCTGGCCCTCGACGTCGAAGCCCTCGCTGATGTCACAGGCCCATGAGCCGCCGCCTCGAACGCCACTTGCTTAGGGGAAGCGGTGCCAGGTAGAATTGACCGAGCCGAGCATGGAGAGGACACGACCATGCCCGCCGCCCGCAGCCAGGCGCACGCCCAGAGATCACGGTCCTTTCACCGAAGCGGGGCGTCGGCGTCGAGGGGCTAGCCGTGAGACAAGCGATATGGGAGGCCGAGATGCATGGGAAGGTGATGTCGGTGAGTCGGAGCGTCAGTCATACCTTCAGCAAACAGCCGCAGACGAGCATCACCTTGCTGGCGGGGCTAGGTGTAGAAGGTGACGCCCACCTGGGCGAGACGGTGAAGCATCGCTCGCGGGTCCGCCAAGACCCCAGCCAGCCGAACCTCCGTCAGGTGCATCTCATCCAGGCGGAGCTGTTCGACGAGTTGCGGGCCAAAGGCTTCAACGTGTCGGCGGGCGACATGGGTGAGACCTCACCACCCAGGGGATGGACCTCTTGAGCCTGCCGACGGGTACCCGTCTCCATCTGGGCGAGAGCGCCGTCGTCGAGGTCACGGGGCTACGCAACCCATGCGCCCAACTCGACACCTTCCAGCCGGGCTTGATGGCTGCCGTGCTCGATCGAGACGACGAGGGCCACCTTATCCGCAAGGCGGGGGTGATGGGGATCGTCGCGACAGGGGGCGAGGTGCAGCCAGGGGATGCCATTCGGGTTGAGCTTCCCCCTGAGCCTCATCGTGCACTCGACCGGGTCTAGCCCGGGAACGCACCTCATCAAGGTGGCGCGGGAGGGTAGGTGTATTCGCCACACATCGTGGAGATTGTGGACCGACTGGTTGAGCATCAGCACATCAGCGTCCCCGAGCGCCTGGCTCTCCCCAACGGTCAGGCGCCCCTCTCACTGGTGGTGGCCGCGCTGATGCGCATCGTCGAAGACGCGGGAAGTTACCCGCGCGGGCGAGACGCCGAGCATGACTACAGCGGTGGGGTTGTGATCGCCACGGAGCCGGGGTGCGAGATCCACTGGAAGGCCGAGTACAGCATCGGGCGCTACCACACGTACCGCATTGACCACTTCACCCACCTCCGAGATGCCGCCGACGCCTACGTCCGTGAGGCGTGGCTCGAGGGGGGGATTGACGCCGTCATGATCGACCCGGACGCTTGAGGGGAGACTGTGAGCATCCATCAAGGAGGCGAAGCGTTCTCCCAGAGGCCTCCGCCTCCTTGATGCCACACGCTGGCTCAGTCGATCTCAACTGCCTCGGCTTGCTCCAGCCACTCCCCTGGCTTCGGGATCACGCGCTGGTTACGACTCCCCCGCCACTCGCCTGCGTCATCAGCCAGCCGCGCAACGAAGGGGCCGTCGATGAGGAGATCAATCAGCCGCAGGCAAGCGTGGATCTCAGGCTCAGGTCGTTGAGCCAGGGCTTCGAGGGTGTAGCCGCTGTACACGACGATGTGGACACCGTGGGCCTTGAGGCGTTGCAGCAGCGCGAGCAAGCCGTTCGGCTGAAGCGTCGGCTCTCCCCCTGTGATCGTGATCCCATCCTGCGGCTGGCCGGCGGGGTCGAGCAAGAGGCCCGCCACCGTCTCCACACTGAGCAGAACGCCGCCATCCGTTGGATGGGTCGAACCGAGTCCGCATTGAGGACAGCCGAGGGTGCAGCCCTGAACTTGGCATACACTTCGCCGGCCGGGGCCGTCGACCACTGAACCGTGATAGAGGCGGGCGACGCGCAATATCGGGCCTGACGACGGCGTCGGGTCAGGCAGGGGCAGGCTGGTCAGCGGGCGCGCGCAGTTGAGGTCGTGGCCCGTCGGGAGGAGGTCGCCGGCCAGGGCTGACACCTCCGCTCGGCTTAGCCCTTCCACCACCAGATCGCCTGTCGCCGGGTCCACGATCCATGTCTGTTCCCTCATGTCCGCCCCCTCGGCTTGACCTTGGGCTGCACCTGGACCCGCGCGTAGTACTCGCTCGTCTTCTGCTCCTGCGTCGGCTTCCCGACCAACTCCTCCACCAGCTTGGCGACGTCGTCGCAGGTCGGCCCGGCGATGCCCTGGATGTGCATCTGGAGCTCGCCGGTCGTGGGGTCGATGCTGAACTCAATCGTCGGCATAGCGCCTCCTGACAGGAGTCAGATGTCAGTAGCCAGACGTCAGAGGCCAGCAAGCCGAGGGCGAGCCGCGAGAGCGGATGACCGATAGGAGGAAGGCCTCCCACCCCCAGCCATCTGCCATTCGCTATCTGCCCTCTTCCGTCTGACAACTGACATCCGGCTACCGACCTCTGTCTCAGTAGCGGACGCGGATCTTGATGAGGTGGCCCTCGACGACCCGCTGCGATGTGCCATGCAGCCGGTGCTTGACCTCATCGACGACCCGCTCGTGGTAGGCCGTCCGCAGCTTGACCAGGAACTGGCCGCCATGGAGCACACGCTGGTCGTACTCGCTCACGATGGGGACATAGCCCTGGGGCGTTCGCGCGAAGCCCAAGTCGTTGGACGCCGAGCCGACGTAGCGCCGACGCACGACGATTTGCGCCGTCTCGGGGCGCCGGTCGCCTCGATAGCCGTACAACTCCAGGGCCTCGCCCTCCTCGACCTCGGTATAACCTAGCTCGGCTAGCGCCGCCAGTAGCAGCCGACGGTCCTTGAACACGATGTCACTGAATTGCAGGTACTTGCTCATAGGGTCTCCTGTGTGAGTGGACGAAGACCAAGGACCAACAGGCATCGCCGGATCGAGGATCACTTCGACTTCGACGGCAAGCTCTGGTTGGTCCTTGGTCCTTCGTCCATGGTCGTCCAGCTAGAACTCCATCAAGCGCTCGGCGGTCGCCGTGACCTGAGGACGCACCGCGTCCACGGCTAGGTGCTCTCTGGCCCAGCGCCGCAAGGCCTCGATCTCCTCGCGCTTGACCTCGGAGGTCGGGCGTATCGAGCGTACCCGCTTCAGGACGTCCCCCGTCACCAGCTCGCGTTGCCCATCCGTGAAGGCGTCCAGCAGCGCCGCCTTCACCGCGGCCTCGATTTCCGCTCCTGAGAAACCCTCCGAGCCTTGCGCCAACTGCTCCAGGTCGAAAGCCTGGGGGTCGCGCCCCCGCTTGACCAGATGCACGGCGAAGATGGCGGCCCGGTCTTCCAGCGTCGGCAAGTCGACGAAGACGACGTGGGAGAAGCGGCCCTGCCGCACCTGCTCGGGCGCCAGCTGCCGCACGTCGTTGGCCGTCGCCACCACGAACACCTCCTGCTGTTCCTGCATCCACGACAGGAGGTGGGCAATCGTGCGCGCCGTCTCGCCGCCGTCCGTCCGCGCCGAGGACTGCATGCCGCCCATCGCCTTCTCGTACTCGCTGATGCCCAAGATGCCCTTGAGGGTGGTGGCAATGCTCAGCGCCCGCTTGATGCTTATGGCCGCCGAGCCAATCACCCCGCCGCCTTCCCCCATCACCGCCGCCATGTCCAAGTCGAGGAGGGGGCGACCCAGGATGGAGGAGGCGATCTTC
>CAZFUK010000583.1:0-3667 GCA_964522005.1 uncultured Anaerolineales bacterium
GAAGGCCGCGCCGCCGGGGGTGACCTTGACGAGGTAGGCGTCGCCCGCCTCGTTGAAAGTCAGGTCAGGGCCTTCGGTGACGGGGAAGCTCGACTGGGGGGAGCCGGTAAAGCCGGTGACATAGGCCGCCCCCGCGCTGTCCACCGCGACCCCCTCGGCCACGTCCACCCCAATCCCGCCAATGTAGCCGGCGTAGAGCAGGCCCGTTCCGTCGGCCCGTACCTTGGCGATGAAGCCGTCAAAGGGTTGGTCGAACAAGCCGCCGCCAAAGGTGAGGTCAGGCCCAACGGTGACCGGGAAGGTGTTCTGATCCGAGGCGGTATAGCCCGCCACATAGGCGTTGCCGGCGCTATCCACCGCCACGCCATAGGCTTCGTCGTACCGCGCGCCGCCGATGTAGCCCGCGTAGGCCAACCCCGTCCCGTCGGCCCGCACCTTGGCGATGTAGCTGTCACCGACGCCGTTGTAGGTCAGGTCCGGCCCGACGGCGACCGGGAAGGTGGCCTGACTGGAGTCGGTGTACCCCGTCAGGTACGCGCTGCCCGCGCTGTCCACGGCGATGCCCTCGCTCGGGTCGGCGCCCGTGCCGCCGACATAGCCCGCGTAGAGCAGGCCCGTGCCATCCGCCTTGACCTTGGCGACGAAGCCGTCAATACCGCCGTTGTGGGTCAGGTCCGGCCCCACCAGGACCGGGAAGCTGGCCTGGGTGGACGTGGTGTAGCCCGCGACGTAGGCGTTGCCCGCCACGTCCAGCGCCACGCCGCGTCCGACATCCATGGCACTGCCGCCGATGTAGCCTGCGTAGACGAGGCCGGTCCCGTCGGCGCGAACTTTGGCGACAAAGGCGTCGCGGTCGCCGTTGAAGGTCAGGTCCGGGCCGACCACGACGGGGAAGGTGGCCTCGCTGGAGTAGGTGTAGCCCGCGACGACGGCGTTGCCGGCCGCGTCCACGGCGATGCCCCGCCCCACGTCCTCGCCGCTGCCGCCGATGTAGCCCAGGTAGACCAGCGCCGTGCCGTCCGCCCGCACCTTCGCCACAAACGCATCGCTGTTGCCGCCGTTGAAGGTGAGATCCGGCCCGACGGTGGTCGGGAAGCTGGCCTCGGTGGAGACGGCCACGCCGGTGACGTAGGCGTTGCCGCTGCCGTCCACGGTGATGCCGTAAGCGCGGTCTTCGCCGCCCCCGCCGATGTACCCCGCGTAGACCAGCACCGCCGGGTCAATCACCAGCGTCTGCTCCTTGTCATAGTCGCCCAGGCGGAAGCCGTAGACGGCGTCCGCCGCCCCCTGGCCCTCGACCTGGTAGGCCGTCTGCACCGCGACCCGCTGCCCGCCCTCCTCCTGGTAGGACATGGGCGCGGCATCCTCGAACCCGGCGGCCGGCGTCGTCACGGCCAGCCGCCCGGCGCGGTCCACCGTCACGCTCGTCGCGCCCCTGTAGCGCAGGCGAATCTGAGCCGGGTCCGCGCCTGGGCGGACGATGAAGCTGTACTTCAGGGCGTTGGCCGTGCCGCTGTAGACCAGGTCAATGCCGGGCCAGACCTCGCGGTAGACCAGGCCCGCGAAGGTGGGCAGGCCCGTCTTCCACTGGCTCGGCGCACCCTTGAAGAGGCTGACCACGGCGGGCGTCTGGTCCACGCCCTGGGGTGTGACCCCCTGACCGTCCACAAAGTCGAGTTTCACGACCCAGCGGCCCGCAGCGGGGCGCATCTTCGCCTCGGCGCCGGCCTGTTCGGCCAGCCACTCGGTCGGGCCGGGTCGGGCCGGGCCGGCCGGCGCCGCGCGGTCGTCGCGCAGGGCCAGGGTCAGCCCCTGGGGCGTGAAGTAGACCATCTTGTCGTGGCCCTGGACGTAGTAGGCGACGGCCGGGTCAAGCTGCCCCCGGTTCTCGATAAAGACGAGGGGCAACTGACCCAGCGCCGCCTGGACAGACGTCCGGGCAGAATGGGGCGTGGGTGTCACCACCGATGCCAACACGGTGGAGGTCGACAACCCACAGGCCAGGCTCACCAGACCCAGGAGGGAGGCTACCCCGCGTAACCATGCCCTCCGACGCCAACCGCTCACAGTAGGTGTAATCATACTTTCCCCCTCGGAGAGTAGGGCCGCTGACCCCGAGCGCCGCCTCCGCGCGGCCTCGGACGTGGCGCGAGTGGGCGGGGGGCTGCCAGGGGTGGCCCTCGCCACTCAGTAAGGACAACACCGTGCCTGACCCGGAGTTACGCTTAATTGGAAAATATGACATTTTGCTAACGGAAGAATTGGGGGCTTGACAAACGGCGAAATCAGAGGTATACTGAAGCTGAATGGTTAATCGAGACGAGTATACCGAACGAGAAGGCGGATGACAGACCAGAGTGAGGGGCGGCAGGTCAAGATTCTCCTGGCGGCGCGCGAGCTATTGGCCGAGCGCGGGTCGCCGGGGGCGATTAGCGTCCAGGACGTGGCGGCGCGGGCGGGCACGACCAAGGTGACGGTGTACCGCTACTTCCCCAGCAAAGACGCCCTGTTCGCCGAGGTGGCCGCCTCGCTGGGCGACGGGGGCGACCTGCCGGACCGGCGCGACCAGATTGTGGGGGCGGCGCTGCGCATCGTGCCGCGCTACGGGCTGCACCGCGTGACCATGGAGCGCATCGCGGAGGAGGCGGGAGTCAGCCCGGCCACGCTCTACTGGCACTTCAAGAACAAAGAGGACCTGCTGCTGGCGATGTTCGAGCAGATGGTGGGCCAGATGGACATCGCCAGTATCTTCCCGGCGGAGCCACTGGAAGACGCCGACGCGTTTATGCAGGCCGTCGTGCCGCCGCTCATTCAACTGCTGGAGGAACGGCTGACCCTGATGCCCATTGTCATGGCGGAGTTGACGACCCACCCGGAGCTGGCCGCCGCCGTCTACGCGCGTGTCGCGTCCCGCGTCTGGGGGGTCGCCATCGCCTTTATGGCGACGCAAACCGAGGCCGGCGTCTTCCGCCCCGGCCACCCCTTCCTGCGCATGCAGGCCTTCATTGGCATGTTGCTCATGTATAGCCTCGCCCGGCGCACGTTCAGCGCCCTGGTGGACCTGCCACCGCCCGCCGACGCCGCCCGCGAGTTCGCCGATCTCTTTTTGCATGGGGTCATCGCTCAGGACCCCGGAGGCACGTCCGATGTCTGAAACCCCCTCCTCCCCGCCCGGCGGCCATAACCGCCGCCGGTTCGTCCCGGTCGTCGTCCTGGTCATCCTGCTCGCCCTCGGCGCGGTCTATTGGCGCGGCCGCCAGGCCGGCGCGGCGGAAGGCGTCATCGCGGCGTCGGGCACGATAGAAGCCGACGAAGTGAATGTGGGCGTCGAGACGGCGGGGCGGGTGGTCGCGCTGCCGTTGGGCGAGGGCGACGAGGTCCACGCCGGCGACACCCTGCTCCGCCTGGACGACACGGTGGCCCAGGCGCAACTGGTCCAGGCGCGGGCCGCCCTCGACGCGGCGCGGGCGAACCTGGCTGTGGTGGAAGTCGGCGCGCGGGCCGAAGACCTGCGCGCGGCCGAGGCGGCGCGGGATCAGGCGGCGGCGGCGCGGGCGGCGGCCGAGAAGGCGCTGGCGAACGCCCGGACACTGCGCGAGACGCCCCAGGACCTGACGGCGCGTATCAACCAGGCCGAGACGGCGGTGGCGGCGGCGCAGGCGCGGTT
>CAZFUK010000584.1:0-3666 GCA_964522005.1 uncultured Anaerolineales bacterium
TAGCCGCGATTGTCGGCGATGGTGCGCGGCTCGACCAGGATGACGTCGGGGATGGCGAGAGGCTCGAACCGAAAGGGCATGGCTAAGGTCTCCTAGACCGTATTGGCGGGGGGCTGGTCAATGACGAGCGTGGTCAGGGCATGGGTGTAGCCGCAGGCCACCGTGACCGGCCACTCGCCGGGGCGAGTACGCGCGCTCAGGCGCCACTTCCACTCGACGACACCGTCTGGCCCCGCAACAGCCGGCGCGAGGCCGCGCGCGTTGCTCGGCCCACGGGCGTACTGGACGCGGATGGAGCAGACGGCGCCCGGTGTGGCGCGGGCGCGCACGGTCACCTGTTTGCTCCGCCCGCCTCCTGGACCCGTCTGAATATCCAGAATTTCCAGGCGGTGGGCCGACGGGGGCGCAGGCTTCACCCTGGCCTCGATGAGGCCGGCGGGGCGAGGGGCTGAATCGGGTAGGCCAGGCCAGGGCGCGACCGGGGCGAGGTCCACCAGCGCGCCGGCCGGCTTGAGGCGCAGATAGAGGCTTTGGCTGTCGGGCGGCACGTCGAAAGCCACCACGGTCTGACGGCTCTCGCGCGCCGCGAACCCCAGGCCGTGGCGGCCGGCCGGGGTGCCTTTCAGCCCCAGAATCAGCCGCGCCGCCTGCGTAGCCTCCTGGTCCAGCCCGACCTGGGCCGTCTCGGCTGTCTGCATCACCATCAGGCCGAAGTCGTCCCCCCGCAGGGCGCGGTGACCGGCCCACTCGTTCTCGATTGCCAGGCGAACGAGGAGCCACTGCCCACGCGGCGTCAGGCGCTGGCCGTTGATGGCGAGCGCGGGGGCGAAAAAGGCGTCGTGGATGTCGAAGCGCCAATCCGCCGCGCTCACCTTGACGCCCTCCACCGCTGTCGGCGCGGGTAGGGCGGGAACATCAGGCCCAGCGACCACCTCGCCCACCCGGGCCATCCCCTGGCGGGCGTTCAGGGTGCGGCGGGCGAGCCAGTCGAGCAGCATCAACAGGAAAAGGACGGGCGACGGGGGCAACCCCTCGCTCGTAGACGGCTGGCCCGCGGGGGCGACCTCGGGGGCGGGCAGAGCCAGTGGCTTAGCCTGCCCTCGACTCGCCCGGAACTGACCCCTCCCTCGTTCGGGTTCAACGACGGACAGGCTCTCCCCCGCTCCGTCGTGGAGTGGGCCGGGTGAGTGTCTTTGAGGGTTGTGGTGGCGGTCGGCCCTCACCCCCACCCCCTCGCCCCCCGGGAGAGGGGAGCCAGAGGGGAAGTTAGTCGGCGGGCGGGCGGGAGGCGGGGTCGGCTCAATATGGGGCGTGGCGACGGCCAGCAGCGCGGCGTCATACGCGGCGCGGCGCACCGGGTCGGACAGCGTCGCGGTGGCCTCCTCGATGGCGCGTACCAGCCGAACCGCGTCTCGATCCCCCAGCCGGGCATGCGGCTCGTACTTCGCCAATAGCTCAGCGCGCGCCGAGGCGACGGCGTCTGGCGAGGCGTCGGCGGGGAGACTGAGTAGATCGTAATAGCGCGGAAGCACGGCCTGCTATACCACTCCATCCAGGGAAGTTGCCGGTCGAGGGTCAATTATAGCGCGGCCCGAAAGCGGCGGCAAGATGGACAAAGATGCGTCAGTCGGGCTGAGGCATGGCGCCCGCGGCGGGGCCTGTGGCGGCGGGAAGTGTCGGGTCGGCGGCCCAGTCGCTCCACGAGCCTTCATAGAGCTTCGCGTCCGTTCGGCCCGCCAGGTGGAGGGCGAAAATGTCGTGGCAGGCCGTGACGCCGCTGCCGCAGTACGCTACCACCGTCTCGGCCTCGTCCACCCCCAGCGCGGCGTACTTCGCCCGCAACTGGTCTGGGTCGAGGAAGCGGCCGTCCGCGCCGACGTTCTCCGCGAAGGGCGCGCTCAGGGCGGCGGGGATGTGGCCGGGGCGCGCGTCAATCGGTTCAAGCCTGCCCTCGTAGCGCTCACGAGCGCGCGCGTCGAGGATGACGGCGTCGGCCGAGGCCAGCCGCGCTACCTCGTCCTTGTCCACGACCCAGTCGGGTCGCGGGTGGGCCACGAGGTTGCCCGGCGGCATGATGCCGCCCGGCCCGGTTTCGAGTGGCTGTCCCGCCGCCTGCCAGGCGCGCAGCCCGCCGTCCAGGAGCGAGACGCAGTCGTGGCCGAAGTAGCGCAGCAGCCACCACAGCCGGGCCGCCGTCCCGCCACCGTCGTCGTAGGCCACGACGTGGGTGTCACTGTTGACGCCGGCGCGACGCATGGCCGCGCCGAAGGTCATGGCCGTGGGGAGGGGGTGGCGGCCCGGGCCTTCGCCACGCGGGGCGGACAACTCGGTATCCAGGTCCAGGAAGACCGCGCCGGGGATGTGGCCGGCCGTGTATTCGTCCGCGCCGCTTTTGCCCAGGTGGGGCAGGTACCAGCGCACGTCGGCGACGCGGAGGTGAGGGTCGCCCAGGTGCTGGGCCAGCCAGGCGACGGTGACGAGCGGGGGAACAGCGTCAGGCATAAGGGTCCTCTTGAGCAATCCATTGGTAGACAACGCCCTCCGCCGGGTCTTCGCGGTCACAGGTGGGCATCCGCTTGACCCTCGTGTGCGTCGCTCCATTATACATGGGGTGGTCATGGAAGGCTAGGCGGCTCATAGACAAGACATCGGCCAAACCCTTGACACCGTCACGCCGTTGGCTAGAATAGGAAGTAGCCCACTTGTTCAGGAGGAACTCCATGACCACCGCTGCCAGCAGCCACGGCGAGACCAGCTTCGACCGCCAGGTTGTCTTCACCGACCAGGCCCCCAAAGCCGTCGGCCCGTATTCCCAGGGCATCGTCATGAACGGCTTTGTGTTCACCGCCGGCCAGATTCCACTCGACCCCACCAACCAACAGATGATCGAAGGCGGCATCGAGGAGCAGACGCGCCGCGTCCTGTCCAACATGCAGGCCATCCTCCAGGCGGCCGGCACCTCGCTGGAGCGGGTCGTCAAGACCACCGTGTTCCTGGCCGACCTGAATGACTTCGCCGCCATGAACAAGGTCTATGCCGAGTTCTTCCCGCAGAACCCGCCCGCCCGCTCCACCATCGGCGGCGCGCAACTGCCGCGCGGCGCGCGTGTCGAGATCGAGTGCATCGCGGCTTTGTAAGGGGCCAGGGGTCAGGGGTCAGGGGCCAGGGAGAAGAGAGGGAGGGGCAGGGCCTTGCCTGGCCCCCGTCCCCCAGCCCCTCGCCCCTGCCAGGGATTGCCTTTTGCCCACCGGTGGAGTATAATTTTGCCAATACCACTCTAAGAGGAACTGAGTACACATGGATCAGCGCAGTTCGGGCGCCTCGAATGGTCAGACCGCCGCGCCCGCCAACGTGATGGAACAATGGATGAATGGCGACTTCGGCTATCGCTCTTTCAAGCGGGGCGATGTCGTGGACGGCTCAATCGTCCAGGTGGGGGACCACGAAATCCTCATTGATATTGGGGCCAAGTCCGAGGGCATTGTGACGGGGCGGGAGCTGGAGAAACTGAGTGCTCAGGATCTGGCCGAACTGCGCGTAGGCATGACCGTCCGCACCGTCATCCTCACCACGGAGGATAAAGACGGCAACATCTTGCTCTCCCTGACCCAGGCGGAGGTGGACAGCGCGGGCTCCGCGGCCTTCCTGGGCACACAGGGAGACATC
>CAZFUK010000585.1:0-3662 GCA_964522005.1 uncultured Anaerolineales bacterium
CTGGGCGGACTGCGCGAGGCGTTAGGCATTTAGACGCGGCGTGACTATAATCGGTTCAGCTAACAAGGTTATGCAAGGATTGCTCTGTTGCGGACAAGCTCAGAATGTCATGCTGAGCGAAGCGAAGCATCTCGCCTTACGCGAGGCGAGACCCTTCGCCTGCGGCTCAGGGTGACAGTCGGATCGGGCTTCAATAGAGCGGGAAAGGATCGTGAAGCATGGCGAAGCAAGGGAAACGAGCAGGGACGACGGCGAGGCGGAGCGTGGGGACGGTGCGGGTGGCCTGCCCCCAGTGTGGCAAGCGGGTGAGCGTGCCCGCCAAACTCGGCCTGGGCCAGGTGTCATTCCCCTGCCCCAGTTGCCGCGTGCCGATTAATCGCGCGCTGATTGAGGCCGTGGCGGCCGAGCAAGGCGGCGCCGAGCCAGAGACGGCCGCGCCCACCGAAGGGACAACGCCCAGCGAGGGTTAAGCTCCGAATTGACCGACCAACGCAGACCTGACAGGTTTCCAAAACCTGTCAGGTCTTTGTGTGACCGCCTTCTGACCACCGACCACCGACCACTGACCACTGGCGTTATTGCCGCCGCCGCTGCTGTAACGCCACGCTCACCCGCCCCAGGATATAGTTCAGCACAAAGTAAATGACAGCGATGACGTAGTATGTCTCCAGCGGGTTGCGATACTGCTGGAAGAGGATACGCCCGCGCTGCGCCAGCTCCACCGTGCCAATGATGGACCCCAGCGAGGTATCTTTGAGCACCGTCGTAAACTGGGCGATGAGGGGCGGCAGGACGCGGCGAAACGTCTGCGGCAGGACGATGTACCACATGGTCTGGGCGTAGCTCATGCCCAGGGCATGCGAGGCCTCAAACTGGCCCCGCGACAGCGACAGGATGCCGGAGCGGATAATCTCGGCGTTCACCGCCGCCGTGTACGCTGTCAGGGCCAGACCGACGGCCAGCGCGTCCTTGGGCAGGAACGGCGTGGGCGAGTTGCCCATGCGGAAGAAGGCAAAAATGATGAGCAGCAGGACGGGCAGGGCGCGGATGCCCTCGATGTAGGCCGTGCTGAGCCAGCGGAGCCAGGGCCGCGTCGAGAGGCGGCCGAGGGCGAATAGCGTCGCCAGGGGCAGGCTGAGCAGGATGGAGACGAGGGCCACGCTGACGGTCCAGACGATGCCGTAGCCGAGGAACTGAAAGATGAGCGGGGTGAACGGCGCCGCAGGGTCGAGGGAGCCGGTCAGAAAGGCGCGGAAGTTCGCCAACTCCATGCCGCCCGGTCGGCCGAGGCCGAACACAAAGGGCAGCGCCAGCAGGAACAGGGCGACCCCGACGGGCGCGAGGAAGGGGTCGAGGTTGATGCGCGAGCCCTGGCTGCGCGGCGCCGGGCGGGCCACACGGGGAAGCGTTGCCATTGGCCCTCCTAGTGCTGGACGAGCAGCCGCCGCTCGACGTAGTTGACGAGCGCGCTCAACGGGATGGTCAGGACGAGATAGATCAGGCCGGCGATGAGGACAATGTTGCTGGCGAAGGTGCGGCTCTCGATGAGCTGCGCTTTGAACAGCAGTTCCGGCACCGAGATGGCGCTGGCGATGGAGGTGTTTTTCGCCAGGGCGATGAACAGGTTGCCCAGCGGCGGCACCACCATGCGGAAGGCCTGCGGCAGCAGCACGTAGCGCAGAATCTGAACATACGGCATGCCCAGCGAGCGCCCCGCCTCAATCTGCCCTGGGCTGATGGACTCCAGCCCGGCGCGGACGACTTCGGCCACATAGGCCGCCGTGTAGGCCGTCAGGGCGGCGATGGCGCTGTTGCTGAAGTCCGGGCCGGGCGGGTCCACACGGATGCCGGCGAAGGGCAGGCCGTAGAACACGAAGACCATCACAATGAGCAGAGGGATGTTGCGGAAGAACTCGATGTAGCCCTCGGCCAGGGCGCGCAGGGGCAACAGCGGCGCGACGCGCAGGATGCCGATGAGGGTGCCGACGACCAGGCTCAGGATGCCCGACCAGAGGGTCAGCCAGAGCGTCAGCCGCAGACCCGCCATCAATTCGGACATGGTTTCGGGGGACATGGTGGCTCCTATGCCGACGAAGGACGAAAGACCAAAGACCAAGCTCCACGAGCGGCTGTCTTCCGTCCTTCGTCCTCCGCCTGCCCCCCCAATGGGGGGTCCTCCGTCGAGGGTCGCTACTTCACATCCTGCCAGTTGGTGGGCGGCGGGTTGGGTACCTTGGCGCCCGGCAGGTTGGTCCCGTAGAGCTTGGCCCAGGTGCCGTCCTTGATCATGCCTTCGAGGGCCGCATTGACCGCGTCCAGCAGTTCCTTGTTACCCTTCTTGACGCCCATCGCGTACGGCTCGATGGTGAAGCGTTCGTCGGGCACTTTGTACTTGTTGGGCGACTGCTTGACGAAGCCGAGCAGGATGTTGTCGTCGGTCGTCACCGCGTCGGCGCGGCCGGCGTCCATGGCCTGGACACACTCCGAGTAGGTCTGGAACAGGACGATGTTCGTGCCCTGGGGAGCCTTCTCGCGCACGTTCTTCTCCGACGTCGAACCCTGCACGCTGCACACCGTCTTGCCCCCCAGGTCCTTGACGCCGTTGATCGCGCTGTTGGCTGGCACCAGGAGCGCCTGGCCCGCGACATAGTAGGTGCGCGTGAAGTCAATCTGCTGGGCGCGCTCGGCGTTGGCCGTCATCGTGGAGGCGATGAGGTCCACCGTGTCATTCTGGAGGAAGGGGATACGGTTGGCCGACACGGCCTGCTGGAACTCGATGGCGTCTTCCTTGCCAAAGATGTACTTGGCGATGCCCCTGGCGAGGTCCACGTCAAAGCCTTCCAGCTTGTTGGTGATGGGGTTCAGGAAGCCGAAGGTCGGCACGTCGTACTTGACGCCGACGATGATCTTGCCGCGATCCTGGACCTTGCGCAGCCCGGTGCCGGCCGCCGCCTGGGGTAGCGGGCCGCCAGTAGCCGTCTTGGGGGCGGCGGCGCTGGTCGCGGCGGCCACCACCGTGGGAGCCACGCCGGCGATGGTCGTGGCGGCGGCGGCTACGGTGGGAGCAGCGGTCGTAGCGGCTGCGGCCACCGTAGGAGCGACGCTTTTGGCAGCGGCCGCAACAGTCGGAGCCGCTGCCGCGACGGTGGGGGCAACACCGGCAATGGTGGTCGCAACGCCAGCGGGCGCGGCCGGCGCACTGGTCTGACCACCACATGCGGCCAGGACGAGGGCCAGCAAGACGAGAATTACAGTCACGCGTGACATAGTGGGTTTTCTCCTCGTTGTGTATGACAGAAGGCGTCACAGTCGGGCCGGCTGACGGACCCGAGCGTGGCGACCTGAGTCGCCGGGCTAATGCTTGAGGATGTTGCTGAGGAACTGACGCGTGCGTTCGTGGCGCGGGTTGGTGAAGAGTTCCTGGGGCGTAGCGATCTCGACGATCTGGCCGCCGTCCATGAACACCATGCGGTGGGCCACATTGCGGGCGAAGCCCATCTCGTGGGTGACGACGACCATGGTCATTCCCTTCTGGGCGAGGTCCACCATGACGTCGAGGACTTCCTTGATCATCTCCGGATCGAGAGCGGAAGTCGGCTCGTCGAACAGCATGATCTTGGGCTGCATGGCGAGCGAGCGGGCGATGGCGACGCGCTGCTGCT
>CAZFUK010000586.1:0-3656 GCA_964522005.1 uncultured Anaerolineales bacterium
TAGTTCGGGTTCTTGGACAGGGTGATGAAGCTGCCGCGCTGGAACTCGTCCACCTTGAACGGGCCGGTGCCGACGGGCTTGGTGTTGTAGCCCCAGTCCTTCATCTTGGTCGGGTCGCCCGCGCTCTTGGGCAGTAGGGTGGTGAAGTTGCCGCGATAGGCCGCGTAGACGGTCTTGTACTTGACCACGGCGGTCAACGGGTCGGGGCAGTCAATGCTGTCAATGTCGCGGAAGCCGACGGTGTTGATAATACCCACGTTGGGCGTCATGAACGCCTGCCAGGTGTACTTCACATCGTCGCACGTCACGGCCGCGCCGTCCGACCACTTGAGGCCGTCGCGCAGCTTCCAGGTAACGGTCTTGCCGTCAGCGCTCACGCCGCCGTTGCTCGCGTCGGGGACCTGGGTGGCGAGCTTCGCGTAGTAGTTGCCGTTGATGTCCACGTCGGCAAGGCCTTCGACGACGGCCGCAACGACTTCGCCGGTGACGGTCAGCGAACTGAGGGCGAGGTTGAGGGTATCCGGCTCCTGCCAGATGGCGACCGTGACCTGGCCGCCCTTCTTGCCGGGCGCACTGGGCGTGAACTGAATCTGGCCCTGGCCGGCGGTGCTCGGGGCCGCTGTCGCGGCCGGGGCAGCGCTGGTTGTCTTGGCGGCCGGCGCGTCGGTGGCCTTGGCCGCGGGGGCTGTGGTGGGCGCCGCCGGCGCCGTGGTCGGCGCGGCGGCCTGCTTCGGAACATCGGTCGGCTTCGCGGCCGGGGCAGTGGTGGGGGCAGCGGTCTGCTGGGCCGGCTGAGCGCACGCGGCGAACAGAGCCGTCAGTGCGAGCAGCAGCACAGTGAGAGATAGCAGGCGTTTCATGGGTAGTGCTTCTCCTCCTGAGAGAGTACACGGGTGGGCATCCTGGAGCGATTGGATGCCAGGGTGAGTATATCAGACTTGGCGCAGGGTGTCAAAGCTCGTCAGTCTGATTACTGCCAGTATGCATGAGAGAGAGGCACGGTTCTTTTCTCTCCCTCTCCCCAGGGTTCTGTCAAAGTCGAGAACAGCTTCACGGACACCGCGCTGTCAACGAATTCGGGGAACGACTTGAACGGATTGCCGTCAACCCATCCGCTCCATCCGTTCTCATAATCCGGTGATAGCAAGTAGCTATCCCCAAGATATCTGACTTTGAAAGAAGCTTGCCCTCTCGCAGCGGGATAGGGAATAGCTTACGCTAAAACGTGCTATACTTGGGCGGACAACGTCAGTACAGAGAGGTTGACGCATGCTGATGACCGGATCGTGGCGGCCTGCGAACCGTGCCGCGCTGGAGGACTTGATACGCCGCGTTGGACGCGGGGGGCCGCAGTATCAGCCCGACGCGCCGCCGTTTGCCGTGTTTGACTGGGACCAGACGGTCATCCGCCACGACATCGGTGACGCGCTGTTCCTGCACCAGATCGAGGCGCTGGGCTTCGCCCTCGACCACGACGAGTTCTGGACCGTGCTCGACCCGTCGGACACAGCGCTGCGCGAGCAGGCCGCGCTCCTGCGCGAGCTAGCCGACGACGCCCGCGCCGACCACCCGACCTTCCACGCCCTGCGCGAGGCCGTCCTGGGTGGCTTCCTGCGCTCCGGCCTGCTCGACCCCCAGGAGGGCTACCCCTGGCAGACACGGCTGCTGACCGGGCTGAGCGAGGCCCAGATTGCCGACCTGACGCGGCGGGCGATGGAGCGGGAACTGGCCGCGCCGCTGGGTCGGCGCGAGTTCCAGGCGGGCGGCCAGACGCTCCACTTCCACACCGGGCTGCGCCCCTACCGCGAGATTCTGGACCTGATGCGGCAGTTGGAGGCCCACGGCATCGCGGCCTGGATCGTCTCGGCCACCAACGTCTGGGCGGTGCGCGTTATGGCCGAGGCGTTGGGCGTGGCCGCCGACCGCGTCATCGGCATGCGGACCCGAATCTCCGAGGGGCGGCTGACCGCCGAACTCGACGGCGAGGCCGTGGCGACGTGGGGCAAGGTCAAGGCTATCCAGCGCTATATCCACCCGACGCGCCGCCCGGTCCTGGTGGCGGGCGACAATATCACTGACCTGCCCATGCTGGAGTACAGCGCGGACACGCGGCTGGTGATTGACCGGGGCGTAGCCGCCCTGCGCCAGACTGCCGAGGAACGCGCGGCGATGGGCGAACGCTGGCTGGTTCAGCCGCAATTCGAGGTAGAGTAAGGTATTCGTTTGGTGTGGAATCACCAAGGTCACAAAGGTCACGAAGCGCACCAAGAGCATAAAGGAAGATTATGATCATCTTCGTGTTCTTCGTGCCTTCGTGTCCTTGGTGATTAGGATAGGACACGAGACTTTTGTCTATGGCGACAATCAAAAGGAAGGTCTTTGCGTACATTACCCACGGCGACCGGCTGCTGGTGTTCCGCCACCGCGACCAGCCGGCGGCCGGGCTGCAAGTGCCGGCCGGCACGGTCGAGCCGGGCGAGAAGCTGGACGACGCCGTGCTGCGCGAGGCGCATGAGGAGACGGGGCTAACGGGGCTGCGACTGGCCCACTACCTGGGCGAACGGTGGCGCGACATGTCCGACTACGGCCTGGACCAACTCCACCAGCGGTTCTTCTATCACCTGGAGTGCGCCCAGACGCCGCCCGAAACCTGGTCGCACGTCGAGACATGCTCTTCCGACGGCTCCGGCCGGCACGTGTTCGAGTTCTTCTGGGCGCGGCTGCCCGACGATGTACCCGCCCTGATCGGCGACCACGACCAGATGCTGGGCGACCTGTGGACCGCCATGAGGAGTACAGCATGATTATCCAACGGCTGGTGGTCAGCCCGTTCCAGGCCAACTGCTACCTTGTGGGCGACGAACGTACCCGCGAGGCGGTCGTGATTGACCCCGGCGACGAGGCCGAGCGCATCCTGGCGGCGCTGCGTGAGCAGGGGCTGACCGCCAAGCTCATCATCGCTACCCACGGCCACATTGACCACGTCATGGCCCTGGCCGGCGTCAAGGCGGCCACAGGCGCGCCCATCCTGATGCACCGAGGCGACCAGCCCCTGCTGGACAACCTGCCGGCCATGGCGCGGTCCTTCCTGGGCTACACGGTGCCACCTCCGCCGCCAGTAGACCAGTGGTTGGAGGACGGGCACAGCGTGGGGCTGGCCGGCCTCCAGTTTCGGGTCCTGTTCACGCCCGGCCACTCGTGGGGTAGTGTCAGCCTGTACTGGGCGCCGCCCGACGCGGCCGACGCCACCGCGATCCAGTTCATTGACCTGAACCCCCGACGCTGGCGGGGTGGCGGCATCGTCTTTAGCGGCGACGCCCTGTTCCAGGGCAGCATTGGCCGCACCGACCTGGGCGGCGACTTCCCGACCCTGGCGGCGGCCATCCGCACGCAACTCTTCACCCTGCCCGACGACACGCTGGTCCTGTCGGGCCACGGCGAGCCGACGACGGTGGGCTTCGAGAAGCGCACCAATCCCTTCGTCGGCGAGAACGCCGATTTCGAGTAAGTTGAGCACTACCCCGCTTGGCCTCCCTCTACATGCGGGGGGATAGAGGGGGGGTTGTGAAAGTGTGAAGATCGCCGGAACTGGCGAAATTCCGCGTATCTGAAACGTAGGCGAATCGTCTATCACGGTGGACGACCGGGGGAGACAG
>CAZFUK010000587.1:0-3625 GCA_964522005.1 uncultured Anaerolineales bacterium
CTGCCCCTGAGCATCGTGGTGACGACGGGCATCGCCAAGCGCTCGCAAGGGTACTTCCGCGCTCAGCAGAAGGCGCTGGGCGAACTCAACGGCCACGTCGAAGAGATGTACACCGGCCACAAGATCGTCAAGGCGTTCGGCCACGAGGCCGTCTCGGTGGCGCAGTTCACCACGCTCAACGACCGTCTCTACGACGCCGCCTGGCGCGCGCAGTTCGTGTCGGGCATCATTATGCCGCTCATGCGCTTCGTCGGCAACATCGGCTATGTCTTCGTCGCCGTCGGCGGCGGCATCCTGGTGACACGCGGCTCCATCGCCATCGGCGATGTCCAGGCGTTCATCCAGTACGCCCAGCAGTTCACCCAGCCCATCACCCAGCTCGCCAACTTCGCCAACGTGATTCAGTCGGCGGTCGCCTCGGCCGAGCGCGTCTTCGAGCTGCTGGACGAGCAGGAAGAGGTGGCGGAGATTTCTCAGCCCGCCGTCATCCGCAACCCGCACGGCGCGGTCCAGTTCGACCACGTCCGCTTCGGCTACTCGCCCGACAACATCCTGATGCAGGACATGAACATCAACGTCGAGCCGGGCCACACCATCGCCATCGTCGGGCCGACGGGCGCGGGCAAGACCACCCTGGTCAACTTGCTGATGCGGTTCTACGAGGTCAACGGGGGACGCATCCTCATTGATGGCGTGGACATCACCCAACTGCGGCGCGGCGACCTGCGCTGCATGATGGGTATGGTGCTCCAGGATACGTGGCTGTTCCACGGCACCATCCGCGATAACATCGCCTACGGCCTGGAGAATGCCACGGACGACATGATCGTCCGCGCGGCCCGAGCGGCGGGGGCGGACCACTTCATCCGCACCCTGCCGGAGGGGTACAACACGGTCCTCAACGAGGAGGCGAGTAACATCTCACAGGGGCAGAAGCAGTTGCTCACCATCGCCCGCGCCTTCCTGGCCGACCCGGAGATTCTCATCCTCGACGAGGCAACCAGCAGTGTGGACACGCGTACTGAGATGCAGATTCAGCAGGCGATGCACGAGCTGATGCAGGGGCGGACGAGCTTCGTCATCGCCCACCGCCTGTCCACCATCCGCGACGCCGACCTGATTCTGGTGATGAACCACGGCACGATCATCGAGCAAGGGACACACGCGGAGCTGCTGGCGAAGAACGGCTTCTACGCCGACCTCTACATGAGCCAGTTCCGCCACCAGGAGAGCCTGGTGGACCCGGAGCCGACGCCGGTGCGCCCGGCGCCTCGGCCGGCTCCCATGCGCGCGCCGGTCGGGGTCTAGGCCGCGACCGGCAACCGCCCGAAGGTTCGCGAACCTTCGGGCGGTTCTCCCCCTCATCCCTCAAAGGCCCGCCATGACCTTCTTTCGCCTGCTCTGGCTGAACTTCCGCATCGGCTTCATGACCGAACTGGAATACCGCTCCAACTTCTGGGTCCAGATAGTCCAGTCGGTCCTGTCCATCGCCGCCGCCCTGGGCCGCCTCGGTGTGATCTTCTACCACACCAGCTCCCTGGGCGGCTGGTCGCCGGACGAGATGCTGGCCCTGGTCGGCGTCTACTACATCATGCTCGGCCTCATCAACCTGGTCATCCAGCCGAGCATGCAGCGCATCATGAACGACGTGCGCAAGGGAACCCTCGACTTCGCGCTAACCAAGCCGGAAGACACCCAACTCCTGGTCAGCGTTCGTCAAATCGAAATCTGGAAGGTGGTGGATGTCGGCCTCGGTCTCGGCATCCTGGTCATCGCGCTGCGTCGGCTGGGCGAGAACATCGGTCTGGCCGAGGCGAGCCTGTTCCTGCTCATGCTGCTGGCGGGTGCCGGCATCGTCTACAGCTTCCTTCTTATGTTAACCACAACCTGTTTCTGGTTTGTGCGGACCGAGAATGTCCTCGTCATCTTCCAGAGCCTGTATGAGGCCGGGCGCTGGCCCGTCGGCATCTACCCCGGCTGGCTCCAGTTCGCCCTGACCTCGATGGTGCCCATCGCCTTCGCCGTCACCGTCCCCGCCCAGGCCCTGACCGCTCGCCTCAACAGCCAGACCCTCCTGCTCGCCCTCGCCCTGTCCGCCGCCCTCCTCCTCGCCTCCCGCTGGTTCTGGACCTTCGGCATCAAACACTACTCCGGCGCTTCGGCCTGAGGTATCTCGCACTGTATGCTCAGCTCGAGGGAGGTAGGTGGTTGTCGGCAGACATCAGCCAAGGCAGCGTCGAGGCGGGCGCTCAGGGGAGTGGCCCGCCCCGACGGAAGATCGTGGTCGCTGACGAGGGGGTGAAGGCAGTCCCTCACCCCCATCGACCATCGTTGTGTGGCGCTATTCGGCGCTCAGTAGCTCGTGCGTCAGCGGACGGGTTGCTGTGTCCGAAGAGGCCAAGGTGGCGGCCGATGGATTAAACCCTTTGACGATGAGCCAGATGCCGAGCGAGAGCTCCCAGACGAACTCCGGGAGAATGCCGATCACCTGCCACACCGAGCCCGCCTCGAAGACCCCGAACATCACGCCGGTCCCATAGGCGCACAACATCGGACCCCCGACCAGCCCCAGCACGGTCAGGCGCCGCGGCACCAGGTTGGACCGGTACATCAGGTAGCCCAGCAGCATCCCGTTGCCGATGCCGACGACGAAGCCGGGCCCGAGCGCGAACGTCCACTGATGGAGCGCGACGAGCGCCTGGCCGACCGCGAGGAGCGCGCCGGCATCGGCGCCCGTGCCCGCGGCCTCCTGCCGCAACGACACGACCGTGAGCATGCTGAGGATGCCCACCGCAATGAAGGCGCTTTCGACGATGCGGGCCGTGACCCAGCCGAGGGCGGCGATTTCGCTCACCCGCTTGAGGATCGGGAACAGCACGACGGCGCTACCGACGTTCGAGACGATGAGGAGCAGCTCCAGGAACGCCCCCCAGGTCACGCGCGTGTCGGCGCCGGCGCCGACGATGTAGCGGGGGTCACCCACCACGGGGACGTAGTGGTAGATGAACGGGGGGATCGAGGTGAGATACGTAATCAGGAGCAGTACGCCCGCGATGAACGCGAGCTTTCTCTCGGTCTGCTTGGTGGCGATCAGGGGTCCGTCTCCTTCAATGACTGCGGTCTGCCTGTTGGTACGCATGCGCTTGTCTCCTTCTGTGACTGGGGTCTGCATGGTGGCAGTCATCTGTCTGTCTCCTTTTCTGAGATCGTGATATGTGTCAGGTTGGGACATCCGGGGCATCCCCCGTATCGTGCTCCTTTCTGCGTCTTTGCCGCCGTGCCTTTCATGGACCACACTATACAAGCCAATGTGATGAGACCGCATCCTCACAGGTGATGAATGATGTGATGAGCTTTCGTCGGGGGTGTGAGGGCAAGAAAACGCCCCGACACGTTGGTCGAACCACGTGTCGGGGCAGGGGTTGACGATGGCGGCCGCCTTAGAACAGATCAAGCTCCTCAGCGCGGCGGACTGCCGCCCGCCGATTGTTCACTCCCAGCTTGCCGTAAATATTCTTGGTGTGGGTGCGGACGGTGCTGAGGGACACCATGAGCGCGCGGGCGATGTCCGGGCCGTCCAAGTCGGTTCTGAGGAGCCGCAACACGTCACGCTCACGCTCGCTCA
>CAZFUK010000588.1:0-3623 GCA_964522005.1 uncultured Anaerolineales bacterium
TGATGATGATCTCTCCTTGGGCGGTGCGCTCGATGCGTAGGTCACGGTTGGCCTGGCAGAAGGCGAAAAACTCGTCGTCGCTCATGGCGGGCAAGTACAGACGGAGGGGCAGATCAGCGACGGCCAACTGATTAGAAGCCCCCACCTCCCCCTGGCCGTTACGCTGGCCGCTCCGCTGGCGCAGGAACAGGGCAAAGTCCAGCACCTCGGCCTGGCGGTCGGGGGGTAACTGGTCCATGATATTCAGGAGCTTAAGTGAAATCGGGTTTGCGCTCATCGGTCATCCTGCAATCAGTCGAACCACCTTATCTCTATCCTATTCTAAAACAGGTCGGCGGTCAAAGAGGGAACATTTCGGGCTTTCACGGCGTCTAACAAGCGATGTGGCTGACGGCCGCTGCCTCAGCCAGGGGGCCAGCTCGAAATAGACCAACCAACGGCGAGCAAGGCGGGCAAAGGGCTTGCGCTCGCCCGATTTTATGTGTACAATACAGGATACGGCGAGAGATAGTGAACTTGTCCTGTTTGAACCGCGTGTGAGAGCCAGCCGAGGGAGACAGAGAGACGTATGACAGCGACGCAGATGACCCAGGCCCAGGGTGAATCGTGGGCCGTGCGCCTGCTCAAGTGGTTGGTGGTCCTGGTGCTGATGGTGATGATTGGCGCGGCCCTGTCGGTCGTGGCCGGCGTCGCCCTCTACCAGAACGTCTACCAGGACCGCATCTACCTGGGCGTGCGGGCCGCCGGGCTGGACCTGGGCGGCCTGACGCGAGAGAAGGCGGCGGAGATGATCCGCGGCCATGTCGGTTACTTCGACAGTGAGCGTATCCGCCTGACCTACGGCGACAAGACCTGGGAGGCCACGCCGGCCCAGTTGGGCGGCTACGTGCCGGCGCAGGAGTTGGCCGAGGAAGCCTTCTCGCTGGGGCGCGGGCGCGACCTGACGAGCAACGTCCTGGCCCAGGCGGCTATGTATCGCTACGGCATCGAGGTGCCCATCCGCAGCGAGTTCAACTCCCAGCCCGCGACGGAGTTTGTCCGCCGCATCGCCGCCGAACTCGACCGCCCGGCCCGCAACGCGAGCCTGACGATTCACAACGGCGCGGTCGAGACAACGCCGGGCCGCGAGGGCTGGGAAGTGGACCAGGCGAGCGCGGTGCGCCAGATCGAGGACCGCGTGCTGCGCTTCGCGGCTGACCCGGTCGCGCTGTCGGTGGTCCAGACGCCGCCGCTCATCAACGATGTCAGCGCGGCCAAGGCGGCGACCGAGCGGCTGCTGGCCGGCCCGATTACTCTCACCTTCCAGGACAAGACGTGGACGCTCGCCCGCGAGACGCTGGCCGATGGCGTCGTCTTCTACCAGGAGACGGGCCAGGACGGTCGGCCCCAGATTGTACCGCGCCTGCGCCAGGGCATCGTCGAGCCGTGGGTCGAGTCTCTCGCCCCGCAGATCGCGCGCGAGGCCCAGGACGGCCTGGTGCGCTGGGACACCCAGGCCGGGCGGGTGACCGTGGTTAAGAATAGTGTGACCGGCTACGAGATGGATGTGGCCGAGACGCTCAAGCGCGTAACCCAGGCTCTCACTGCAACCGAGCGCACGCTGCCCGTCGTGTTTGTCGAGAAGAAGCCGCTGCTGGACACGACGGACGTCAACGCGTTGGGGATCAAGGAGTTAGTCGTCAAGGGCACGACGCAGTTCAAAGGCTCGCCGCCGGAGCGTATCCAGAACATCCAGGTCGCGGCGTCCAAGTTCCAGGATGTCCTGGTCCCGCCGGGCGCGGTCTTCTCGTTTGGCGACCACCTGGGCGACGTGACGGCGGCCGAGGGCTTCGTAGAGGCGCTTGTCATTGTGGGCAACCGCACCGAGACCGACTACGGCGGCGGCGTGTGCCAGGTGTCCACCACCGCCTTCCGCGCGGCCTTCTTCGGCGGCTACCCCATTGTCGAGCGGACGCCCCACGCCTACCGCGTGAGCTACTATGAAGAGGGCGTCGGGCCGGGCCTGGACGCCACCGTGTTCACCCCCCAGGTGGACTTCAAGTTCCGCAACGACGCCTCGACCTGGCTGCTCATCCGCACCGAGATGGACGTCAAGACCTCGTCGCTGTCGTTCCTGTTCTACGGCACCAAGACCAACCGCGAGGTCGTGCTGGAGGGGCCGAGGATTCTGAAGGAAACGCCGGCCAAGCCCGCCATCTACCAGAAGGACGCCAAGCTCAAGCCGGGCGAGGTCAAGCAGGTGGACTGGGCGCATCCGGGCGCCGAAGTGGTGGCCTACCGCATCATCAAGGAGCCGGGCCAGCCCGACAAGCGCGAGACCTACCGCAGCGTCTACCAGCCCTGGCAGGACGTGTTCCTGGTCAGCGCCAGCGACCCGCGCGGCAGTTGAAGTAGGTGTTTGGCAGATTCCCGCGCCGGGTCGTATAATCTAGCTCAAGAAAGGTGCGGTCGAGGTAGTGACGCGATAGATCGCGTCGCTACAGACGTAAAGGATGTCGAGGATGTTTGATTTTCTAGCCGGGATGAGTTGGATTTACTGGCTGGCCTTTATCCCCGTGCTGGGGTTTCTCGTGTTCATCCACGAGTTGGGCCACTTCTGGGGCGCGCGTGCCATGGGCGTCAAGGTCGAGGAGTTTGGCTTTGGCTACCCGCCGCGCATGCTGACCCTCATGGAGCGCAACGGCGTTAAGTACACCTTGAATTGGCTGCCCCTGGGCGGCTTTGTGCGGATGACGGGCGAAGAGGGCAACTTCGATGCCGAGGGCAGCCTGTGGAGCAAGGAGCCGTGGCGTCGCGCGGTCGTCCTGGTCGCCGGGCCGCTGATGAACCTGCTGCTGGCGGCCGTGCTGTTCACCGTCGTCTTTGCCACCGGCATCCCCCTCGAAGAGGGCAAGGTGGTCATCTCCGAGGTCTTCCCCGGCTACCCGGCGGAGACGGCCGGCGTCCAGACCGGCGACTGGGTCGTGTCCCTCAACGGCCAGCCCATCAACAGCACGGTGGACCTGTCCGACGGCCTGAACGCGGCGGCCGGGCAGAGCGTACCGCTGGTGGTCGAGCGCGGGGGCCAGCGCCTCAACCTGACGATTACGCCCCGCGCCAGCGGTGATCTTCGCGCGGGCATCCGCATGGACATGACCGACACCCGCAAGGTCGTCCGCCGCTCGAACCCGATTGAGTCAGTCCAGTTGGGCGTGCGGGCCACCTCAGTCACGGTCGTCCGCCTCATCGTGGGGCTGAGCCAGACGGTGGGACGCATGATTGTGCGCCAGCCGCTGCCGCCCGATGCCGGGCTGGCCGGGCCGGTGGGTATCGCCCGCGCCACCACCGAGATTGCGCAGCAGGGCCTGAGTGAGTTGCTCGTCTTCGCGGCCGGGTTGTCGGTCTCGCTGGGCGTGCTCAACCTGCTGCCCATCCCCGCCCTCGACGGCGGCCGCCTGCTGTTCGTGTTCTTCGAGTGGCTGCGCGGCAAGCGCATCCCGCCGGAGCGCGAAGCCTATGTCCACGTCTTCGGCATGGTCACGCTGCTGCTGCTCATGCTGGTGGTCACCTATATGGACGTGGCGAAGTGGATCCAGGGCGTCTCGCCGTTGGGCGGGGGATAACTGATGACTGATGACTGATGA
>CAZFUK010000589.1:0-3613 GCA_964522005.1 uncultured Anaerolineales bacterium
CGTGCTCGTTCAGGTCGGCCAGGGAGGGCGTATTGCTCGCGCGGCTGGCGGCAGCGGGCGCGCCCTCGCCCAGCTTGGCGGCGCCCTCGTCCAGTTCATGGTCGAGCGCCTGGACCGCCGCGCGGACCTTCTCGACGGCGAGCGGCTGAGCCGCCAGGGCATCGCGCAGGGCGTGCAACCGGTCCTCGATCTCGGTGTAGGCGGTGGGGGACTGGGCGCGCACACCGTCCTCAATCACCTCCCACTTCTCGCTCAGTTCGTCGTACTCCTGACGAGCGGTCTGGACCTCGCCCTTGGCCAGGGCTTCGTCC
This sequence comes from uncultured Anaerolineales bacterium, assembly GCA_964522005.1. Classification (GTDB taxonomy): domain Bacteria; phylum Chloroflexota; class Anaerolineae; order Epilineales; family JAHCIE01; genus JAHCIE01. The sequence goes on from CAZFUK010000589.1 coordinate 312, forward strand.
ATCTCGTCCAGATAGCGGGTCATGGACTGGAGGGCGGGGGCGAGGTCGGCGGGGGCCTGGCCGTCGGCGGCGGCGAGGCGCGGGCCGACGAGCACCAGGAGCGTGAGGCAGCCAATCAGCAGGGCTTTACAGAGGGTTAGACGAGGCATGGGACAGCAAGTATCCTTCCCGTAGATGGATGATAGCATTGGAAGCTACTATAACGGGATTGAGGGTCACTGTCAATAGGGTGAAGGTGGCTCTCACCATGAATTTACCAATTCATTACACTTAAGCCCGAGTTTCACCCCGCTTAAAAATGGCGCAGGGTCTCGTCAGACGAGACCCTGCGTTCGGTTCACTTCTGCCCTGGTCAGCGGCCGTGTGCCCTGACCCCCGCCGCGCTACTCGCGCGAGGTCGTGCCGGCAATCGCGCGCTGCCGCGTCGCGGACGTGTGCGTCTGGCCGGCTTGGCCGGTCTGGCCCGTGCCCTGACCACTCTGACCGCCCATGCCACCGGATTGGCCGCCCATGCTGGACTGACCACTCATGCCACCGGATTGGCCGCTCATACTGCTCTGGCCGCTCATGCCGCCAGATTGGCCGGCCTGGCTGCTCTGGCCGAACTGAGCGTGCTGCACGCGGAGGTTGTTGTGGACTTCCTTGACGCCGGAGACGGACTCGACCGCTTCCTCCGCCATGCGCTTGGCCTGGCGGCTGTCCACCGACCCGCTCAGCGTCACCTCGCCGTTGTTCACCTCGATCTCCACCTCGCCCGCGTCCACCTGGCCGTGCTGCGTCAGGCGTTCGCACACCTCTTCACGGATGCGCTCGTCAGAGCGCTGGTAGTTCTTGGGACCCCGGCCGGTGTGCGGCCCAGGGATAAGCCACACTTCGGTGTAGGACCACGTCATCGGGCTGCCGTACTGGCCCTGTTGGGAGCCATAGCCCTGGCTGCCGTAACCGCTCTGCGAGCCGTAGCCTTGCGAGCCGTAGCCCTGGCCGCCGTACTCACCGCGCCCATACGAACTGCCGTAGCCGCCCTGGCCTTGATAGCCCCGGTTCTCGCCGCCATAGCCCTCGCGGCTGTAGCTGTACCCCTGCGGGCCTTGCGAGCCGTAGCCCTGCGAGCTATAGCCGCCCTGGCCCCGGTAGCCTTGCGAACCATAGCCGCCCTGGGAGCCGAACTCCCCCGGCCCATAGGAGCCGCCGTAACCGCCCTGCGTCTGCCAGCCTCGACTCTCGGCCCCGTAGCCTTCGCGGCCATACCCCTGGCCCTGATAGCCCTGGGAGCCGTACCCGCCCTGACCATAGCCGCCCTGCGAGCCGTAGCCACTCGGACCGTAGCCCGCCTCGCCGCTGTACTCGCCCTGCCCAGCCGAGCCGCCCTGGCCGCCCTGGCTGCCCGACGGCCCGTAAACGTCCCACTGGCGCTCCCAGCCGTACTGGCGGTTCTGCTGCTGGCCTCGGTCGCGGCCCTGCCGCTCTTCGTTCCGTCCGTGCTGACGACCGTAGTTATCCATCCAAGACTCCTTTCCGCATCGTCATTGATGGGCTGTGTATTCGATTCGCGGGCGCGGTCGGCTGTAGAGGGCCACAGCCAGCCCGAGGATCAGCAAAGCCAGACCGAGCAAATCCCGCACGCTGCCCACCCCTGGGTCCTGAGGGCGCGGCTGTGGCAGATCAGTTCGCGCCGGGCGAGCGCTGCTCACCCCTGACCCCGTCGGGTTCGTGCTCGTTTGAGAACCGGTCGACGCGGCGGTTGTGGTCTGTGCTTCGGGAAGGCCGACCAGATTGGTATGATCAACACTGCGGGCGGCGAACATTTCACGCTGGGCCAGCGCGGGCGCGACCATTAAGGCCAGCCCGCTGATACCCAGCACGGCAATAGACAACCAACGTACTACCTTCAACACCATACGCATAGCGTACCCCCTCCGACTTCGCCTGTCGCTAAGATGAATGAGGTCTAATAAGGCTCACTGGGGTAGCTGCAATTCGTATGCCAATACTAGACCCGGTCGGGCGCGGGTGGCAGCGCCTGGGGGGTCGCGCGGGCTTCGGCCAACTCCGCGAGTTGGCGGCGGGCGCGGTGGAGCCGGCTCTTGACGGCGCCCGTGGACAGCCCCACGCGGCGGCCGATTTCCTGATAGGTGAGGTCGTCCCAGTAGCGCAGCAGCGCGAGCTGGCGGTAGTGGGCCGGCAACTGGTCAATCAGGTGGCGGATCTCGCCACAGTACTCGCCGTTCATCAGCCCCGCGTCTAGGCTGTCACCCCCGGCGACGAGATGATACGGCTCCAGCGGCTCATAGAGCCGACGCCGCTCGCGGCGCAGGCGGTCAATACATAGATGGACGGTGATGGACAGCAGCCAGGAGCGGAACGACCGCTGGGGGTGGTAGGAGTCGAGGTTGGCGAAGGCGCGTAGGAAGGTCTCCTGGGTCGCGTCCTCGGCGTCCAGGGGCGACTTGAGATAGCGGTACGCCAGGGCGTACACCTGCTTCTGATACTCGTCTACCAGCCCCCCAAAGGTGGCCGCGTTCAACTCCACTGCGCCCGTCAGACAACCTTCCTGAAGTTCCATCACCCTCTCCTCATGCCCGGGACTGTTTCCACTGCCTCCTTGCCAGCAAGATTGATGCCCTAACACCACGTGGCGAGCCTATGGAGGCACAGAACTTGCACGCAACAGGGTAACGAGAAGGCCAGATACCGGGTCGGAGACCGCCAGATGTCTCAGACGTAGACCCCTCTCTGGCGCACGACCAAAGAGCATTGACAAGGAGGATCTAGATGGCGAGTGTGACTAAGTCTATCGAAGTGAGTGTGCCGGTGCGGACCGCTTACAACCAGTGGACCCAGTTTGAGCAGTTCCCGCAGTTCATGGAAGGCATCAAGTCGGTCAAGCAGCTTGACAACAAGCGCCTGCACTGGGTGGCCAACATCGCTGGGAAAGAGGAAGAGTGGGATGCCGTGATTACCGAGCAGACCCCTGACCAGCGCATCGCCTGGCACAGCACCACGGGCGCCGAGAACGCCGGTATCGTGACCTTCCAGTCCCTCGGCGGCAACCAGACCCGCGTTTCCCTCCAGTTGGACTATGATCCCGAAGGCCTCGTCGAGAACGTCGGCGACAAGCTCGGCTTCGTCGGCCGCCGCGTCGAAGGCGACCTGAAGCGCTTCAAGGAGTTCATCGAGTCGCGCGGCCAGGAGAGCGGCGCGTGGCGCGGCGAAATCCACGGCTCGCAGGTCAGCGGCAGCAGCACGGGCAGCGGCAGCCAGATGAGCGGCGCGCAGTCCGGCACCGGTCGGACGGGCAGCGG
>CAZFUK010000590.1:0-3613 GCA_964522005.1 uncultured Anaerolineales bacterium
TCGTCGATACGGGTGATGCGAGGGTCTTCGACCCCCCACACTTCGGTCAGGTCGGCTGGCTCGAAGACGGGGCGGTCGAGGCGGCTGAAGTGGACCCCGTCCGTGCTGACGGCGAAGCCCAGCCGCGAGACGTTGGCCCCGACCCCCTGGGCGCGGTAGATCAGGATGACCGCGCCGTTGTCGTAGGCGACGCCGCAGTTGAAGACGGTGCGGCTCTCCCACTCGTGCCCTTCGATGGGGGCGAGAACCGGGTTGCCCGGATAACGGGTGAGTTTCATGGTTCAGCTTACTTCAGGCCCGCGTAGGAGATGCCCTCGATGTAGTACTTGTTGAACAGGAAGAACAGAATCAGCACCGGGATGGCGTTGAGCATCGAGCCGACCAGCACCAAGTTCCAGGCGGTCTGGTACTGCTGGCGGAAGAACGACAACCCCACCGTCATGGTGTACATCGAAGCGTCCTGGAAGTAGAGCAGCGGCCCCAGGAAGTTGTTCCACTGCGCCTGGAAGGTCAGGATGACCAGGGTGAGCAGGGCGGGCTTGGCGAGGGGCAGGATGACATCCTTGTAGATTTGCCAACGCGACGCCCCGTCAATGTAGGCCGCCTCCTCCAGTTCCTTGGGCAGCGCCTTGAAGAACTGGGTCAGCAGGAAGATGCCGAACGCGCCGACCGCGCCGGGCACCAGGATGGCGGCGTAGTTGTTGACCCAGCCCAGCCGCCCCGCGATGAGGACGTAGCCCGGCACCAGGGTGATGGCGCCGGGAATCATCATCGTCGCCAGCATGCCCGAGAAGACCAGTTCCTTGCCGGGGAAGGTGAGGCGGGCGAAGGCGAAGGCGGCCATGGAGCAGAACAGGACCTGGGTGATGATGTTGACCACGCACAGGATGACCGTGTTCAGCACCCAGCGCGGGAAGGTCGCCCCTGGCCCGGCGCTCGTCTCCCAGACGCGGCCCCAGTTCTCCGGGTGCCACTCGGCGGGGATGATGGTCGGTGGGTAGGCCAGAATCTCGCGGTTGGTCTTGAAGGTGCCCAGGAAGGACAGGATGAAGGGGCTGAGCAGAATCAGGCCGATGCCGATGAGCAAGGCATAGCGTATCACGCGGTCCAGGTAATATTGGGCGGGCTTGGCCTGCGGCTGGACGACCTGGGCGGTCTGGGGAGTCGTGGTGGCGGTGGCCATGGAACCTCCTTACCGTAGTGCGTAGTGCGTATTACGTATTGCGTATTTCAGAATTGAGCTAGCGGGTTCCGCAATACGCACTACGAAATACGCACTACGCATCACGCACTAGATCTGCTCCGTGCCTCGTTCGATGTAGTGGCGCTGGATGTAGGTGAAGACGAAGATGATGGCGCCGAGCACAAACGCCATCGCCGAGGCCAGGCCCATGCGCGGGGGGCCGGCCTTGCCGAGCGCCTCATTATAGATGAGCAGCGTCGGCGTCAGGGTTGTGTCCAGCGGCCCGCCGGCCGTCATCAGCAGCGCCTGGTCGAACAACTGGAAGGTGCCGATGGTGCTGAGGACGACGACGAGCAGGATGACGGGGCGCAGCAGGGGCAGCGTAATATTGAGGAAGCGGTGCGCGCCGTAGGAGCCGTCCAGCGAGGCGGCCTCATAGACGTAGCCAGGGATGTCCTGGAGGGCGGCGAGGAACATAATCATGAAGGTGGGGGCGGTGGTGAAGATGTTCATCGCCATGATCGCCATGAGGGCGACACTGGGGCCGCGCAGCCACCACTGGTCGGCGGGCAGGGTGCCGCCAAACAGCCCGGCAATAATCTCAATCAACCCGCGCGGCTCCTGGAGCCAGCTGACGGTCACGTCGCGGCTGAGGAGCTGCGACAGGCCAAAGTTGATGAAGCCGTTGCGGTTGTAGAGCCAGATGAAAATCATCGAAATGACGACGGACGAGGTCACACTGGGGGCATAGAAGATGGTTCGGAACAGCCGCTTGCCCGCGATGGGGGCGTTGAGCAGGACGGCCATCAGAATCGCCAGGAAGGTTTGGACCGGGGTGACGATGAGGGAGTACCACGCCACGTTGTAGAGGGAGCGCAGGAAACGCGCGTCGCCCAGGGACTCGATGTAGTTGGTGATGCCGCGCCACTCGGGCGGCGTGAACAGGTCGAAGCGCGTGAAGCTCAGGTACACCGCGTAGATCAGCAGACCGACGGTGAAGACCAGGGTGATAACCAGGTAGGGCGTGAGGAACAGGTAGGCGGTGAGGGCCTCGCTCCGCGCCTTCTGGTTCTGCCAGAAGCCTGTCTTTTGCCCGGTGGCTTGCGCTGCCATGCTGCCTCCTTCGGAACAGGGAGCAGGGGCTGGGGGCCAGGGGCGAGGGCCGTCTTGCTCACCCTGGCCCCTCACCCCTGACCCCAGACCCCTATGACTTACTTGGCGGCTATGTCCTTGTTGGCCTGCTCCACGCCGGCGTCGAGGGCGGCCTTCGCCTCACCCGAGCCGAGCCAGACCTTCTCCAACGCCTTGCTCACGGCGTCCTGGACCTTGGCGCCCTGGGGACCCCAGTACGCCAGCTTGCCGACCTTACCCATCTGCGCCAGCGCGGCCTCGTTGGGGTGCTCCTTGAACCACGGGTGGTCGAGGGAGGCCTTGGTCGAGGGCAGGGCGAAGCCGGTCTGGAGGATGGCTTCCTGGTTCTCGCGGCTGCCCAGGTAGAGGGCCAGCGCGGCCGAGGCCTTGGGGAACTTGGTGGCGGCGTTCACGCCGATGCCGTTGGTGAACAGGATGTCGGACACGCCCTTCGGACCCTTGGGCAGGGGGAGAATCTTGTACTTGACGTCCTTGAAGTCCTTGGCGAGGAAGGGGATCATCCAGCCGCCTTCCCAGGTCATGGCGACTTGCTGCTTGGCGATGGCCTCACCGCACCAGCCCGAACCGACATCGCTGGGCGCGGCGAGGGACTTGTCCTTGAGCTTCATGTCGGCCCAGTACTGGGCAGCCTGGACGGCCTCGGGCGAGTTGAAGGTGGCCTTGGTGTAGTCGGCGGTGGTGACGTCGCCGCCCATCTGGAAGACGGACGGGGCGAAGCGCGCCCAGTCGGGGGCCATGCAGAAGCCGAACACGCGGCCCTTGGTGAGCTGCTTGGCGGCGTTCTTCAGGTCGTCCATGGTCCAGTCGGCGGTCGGCTCCTTGACGCCGGCGGCGGTGAACATGTCAGGCAGGTAGACCAGGCCGAGCGTGCCGAAGTCCTTGGGGATGGCGTAGAGCTTGCCCTGGTTGGTGAACACGGGCAGCAGCGTCTCGAGCCAGTCCGACTTCTGGAGACCGGCCTGGCCCAGGTACTCGTCCAGCGCCAGCAACTTGCCCGTCGCGCCGAAGGCCGTCATCAGCTCGCCGTCCACGTAGAACGTGTCGGGGGCCTGGTTGGCAGCCATCTGGGCCTTGAGCTTGGTCTGGAAGTCGGCGGGGACCGGCTGATAGGTGACCTTGACGTCGGGGTAGACCTTGTTGAAGCGGGCGATGGCGTCGCGCCACACCTTCTGCTCGGCCTCGTCGCCCCAGCCCGAGAAGGTGATCTGGGCGTTGGGTTCGACGTCGAACTTCTTGAAGAAGCCCGGGCCGCTGGCGGCGGCCTGCCCGCCGGCGGCG
>CAZFUK010000591.1:0-3606 GCA_964522005.1 uncultured Anaerolineales bacterium
CATGCGGGCCAGCAGGTGCTGGTGGCCGATGTGGACGCCGTCATATTTGCCGATGGTCAGCACGGTCGGGCGGTCGGGGGTCAGGTCGGACAAAACGGTTGGTGTAGGCATGTTGTCGTTGGGGATGACTAAAGACTGATGATTGATGATTGATCAGGCAGGTAGCGGGCTAAATCCTTAATCCTCAATCTTTAATCATTAGTCATCAGTCTTTAGTCATCAATCTTTAGTCTTAGGAAACACCTTATCCGGCTGCCAGAGTTTGGTCCACTCGTCGAACTTGAGCAGCCCGATGAAGTCGCCGGTCAGGTTGTAGGCGCGGAGGGTCGCCGTGCGGACCTCGCACGTCACCGCCACCTGCCGCCCCTGGCGGATGGCCGTCTCGGTCGCCCCGTCCACCACACAGGCATCGAAGTGGAGCAGGGCGTCGTCCAGCGGGTGGATGAACTGGGTCCAGTACTGGCCCTGGAGCGCCTCGACCAGCGTGTCCAGCGGCTCGGCGTCGGCGATGGTAAAACTGCCGACGGCCAGGCGGCGCAGGGCCGACAGCGTCCCACCCACGCCGAGGGCCTGCCCCAGGTCGTGGGCCAGGCTGCGGATGTAGGTGCCCTTGCTGACGGTGGCGCGGAGGGTGACTTCGGGCGGGTTCCAGGCCACCACGTCCAGTTGGGAGACCTCGACGGTCCGCGGCTCACGCTCGACCTCGACGCCCTCGCGCGCCAGTTCATACAGCGGGCGGCCCTCGCGCTTGAGCGCGGAGTACATGGGCGGGACCTGCTGGATGACGCCTCGGAACTGGGTCAGCGCCGCCTCGACCGCCTCGGCCGTCACCGCCGCGACGGCTTCGGGCCCCGCCTGCGCCGTGACCTCCCCTTCGATGTCATACGTGGTCGTGGTCAGCCCCAGCCGCACCGTGCCCTCGTAGACCTTGGCGCCCTCCTGCAAGTACTCGATGATCCGCGTGGCCGAGCCAACCGCCACGAGCAGCACGCCCGTCGCCATGGGGTCGAGCGTCCCGGCGTGACCCACGCGGCGCTCTTTGCCGGCGCGCCGAATGGCCGCCACGACATCGTGCGAGGTCATGCCGGCCGGCTTGTCCACGTTGAAAATGCCCGACAGGGGCGGCGGGGTCTGGCGGCTCACCGTGCGGATGCGGTCCGGGTCGAGCAGGCTCGACTGGGGTTTGCCCTCGTTCTCGGGGTTATGGACACAGTGGGTACACAGGGCCATGCCTAGTATCTTCTTTCAGGCGGACGGGGTGGTCCCGTCCAGCAGTTTGTGAAGCTCGGCCAGGACGCGCTCGCGGGCCGCACCCAGGGGCGGCGGCAGCGTCGCGCCGGCGGCCTGGGGATGCCCACCGCCGCCGAGCGCCAGCGCAACCGGGGCCAGGCTGAGGCCGGGCTTCGAGCGCATGCTGACGTCAATCCGGCCGTCCTCGTTTTCACGAAAGACGACGGCCACCCGCGCCTCGCGCACCGAGGACAGGTAGCCGACCAGCCCGCCGCTCTCAGCGTAGGGCACGCCCAGGCGATGCATGTCGTCCAGCGTGACCTGGCTCCACAGCACGCCGTGGTCCAGCGTCATGCGGTGCAGCATATCGGCGGTCAGGCACAGGCGGGCGTAGGTGTCGCTGTTGAAGGCGCGCTGGCTGATTTCGGAGAGGTTGGCCCCGGCCCGCATGAGCGCCTGGGCCACTTCGAGGCTGCGCGGCGTAGTGCTGGTGGTGCGGAAGCCGAGGGTGTCGGTGACAACGCCGGTCAGCAGGCAGGTGGCGATGACGGGGTCGGGCGTCACGTCCAGCGCCTGGGCCAGGGCATAGAGAATCTCACAGGTTGAGGCGGCGGTGGGGTCCAGGACGTTGACCGTGCCGAAGCGCGAGTTGGTGATGTGGTGGTCAATCATGAGCAGCGGCCGCCCCACCAGGTCGTCGGGCATCAGCACGCTGCCCAGCCGGTTGAACTCGCTGGCGTCGAGGGAGACCAGCAGGTCGTCGTTGGGGGCGGGTTTGACGGCGCGAATCTCGTCGGCGCCCGGCAGATGCTCGAAGCGCCAGGAGACCGGGTCGGCCAGGGCGACCGTGACGGTCTTGCCCAGCCGGCGCAGGGTGTGCGCGAAGCCCAGCAGCGAGCCGACGGCGTCGCCGTCGTGGTCAATGTGCGACGCGGCGAAGACACGCCTGGCGTTTTGGATCAACTGGACTGCGTCACGCATCGTGGACTCTCAGTGAGGTAATATCGTAGAGACGTGACATGTCACGTCTCTACGGGGTCGCGTCTGGGGTTAACTGCGGGGTGAGCCGTCGGAGCCGTCGCCGTCAGGGCTGGCCTTTCCGGCTTCCAACTGCTCGATGAGGGCCATCACGCGGTTGCCGCGTTCCACACTCTCGTCGTAGTGGAAGGTGAGGATCGGGGCGCGGCGCAGGTCAAGGGTCTCGGTCACCTCGTGGCGCAGAAAGCCTTGCGCGTGCTTCAAACCTTCCCAGGCCGCCTTGCGCTCCTCCTCGTCGCCGCTGATGGTAATCCACACCTTGGCCGCCGACATATCCTGGTTGACGTCCACATCAGTAACTGCCACACCATTCAGCCGTTCGTCTGCCGCCTGCGAGAATAGGATGTTCAACGTCTCTCCAATCATCTCGGCGGCTCGTTCGCGTCGCTTCGTCGTAGGCATCACTAACTCCTCAAGTAAAAGTACACACCCTAGAACACGCGCTCGCGGCGGTAGAACTGCATGCGGTCCCCTTCCTTGAAGTCGGTGTAGTTCTCCAGGGAGATACCGCACTCGTAGCCCTGCGCGACCTCGCGCACGTCCTCGGTCAGGCGCTTCAGGTTGGCGATGCGGCCGTCGTGAAGCTGCTCGCCACCGCGCATGACGCGCACGCGCGAACCACGCGTGACCTTGCCCGACAACATGTAGCTGCCCGCGATCTTGCCCTTGGCGAAGACCGCGCGGACTTCCGCCTCGCCGTGGACGACATCCTCGTAGACCGGCTCCAGGAGACCCTTGAGCGCCTTCTCCATGTCCTCGGTCAGCTTGTAAATGACGTCGTAGCGGCGAACGCTAACGCCCTGCTGCTCCGCCACCGACTTGGCGGTGTTGTCGGCGTCCACCTGGAAGCCGATGACGATGGCATCCGAAGCGGCGGCCAGGGCGACATCGCTCTCGGAGATCGGGCCGACGGCGGCGCGGATGAGCTTGATGCGGGTGTCGGTCGTCGTCAGGTCCTTCAACTGGTTGACGACCGGCTCCAGCGAGCCTTCCACGTCCACCTTGAGCACCATGTTCAGCTCTTTGATCTCGCCTTCCTGCAGCTTGCGCAGGATGTCGTCAATGGTGCGAGCGCCGATGTTCGGGCCACTCACGCGGGCCGTCGCCGCGCCTTCCGCGCGGGCGCGCGCCGTGCGCTCATCAGGCACTACTTCAAATGTCGTGCCAGCCTTCGGCACGCCGTTGAGACCCAGCACCTGGACAGGCGTCGAGGGGGTCGCTTCCTTGATGCGGCGGCCCGTCTCGTCGGTCATGGCCTTGACGCGGCCCCAGCCTGTGCCCGCTACCACCATGTCGCCCGCGTGCAGCGTACCCGTTTGCACCAGGAAGGTGGCCGTG
>CAZFUK010000592.1:0-1709 GCA_964522005.1 uncultured Anaerolineales bacterium
CTTCGTCCTTCGTCGCTGCCAAGCGCCCCGACGCCCGCCACCACCTTTATCCTGCTTATCCTGGCGGCGGCCGTGTCGCTGACCCTGATGGTGGATGTCATCGTCCTCAAGGGCGACATTGGCCGCATGAACACCGTGTTCAAGTTCTACCTCCAGGTGTGGGTCCTCCTGGGCGTGGGCGCGGCGGCGGCGCTGGCCTGGGTGTGGGATGAACTCAAGACCGTGGACCTCTCCTTCCGCACCAGTTGGCAGACCGTCTTCGCCGCGCTGTTCTTCGCCGTCAGCCTCTACCCGGTCTTCGCCACCTGGGGCCGCGTCAACGACCGCTTCGACAAGAGCGTCGGCGCCACCCTCAACGGCATGGCCTACATGGACGCCGCGCAGTACAGCGACGCGCCCGACGGCCGGCCGCCGGTGACCTACCCGCTCAAGTGGGACCGCGAAGCCATCGAGTGGATGCAGGAGAACGTGCCCGGTACGCCGACCATCCTCGAAGCGCACACCGTCGAGTACCGCTGGGGCTCGCGCGTCTCCATCTACACCGGCTTCCCGACCGTCGTCGGCTGGAGCAACCACCAGCGTCAGCAGCGTTCGGCGCTGACCGAGCCGGTGGTGGACCAGCGCGGCGGGGACGTCAAGACGATGTTCACCACGCCCGATATCGGCCAGACGAACCAACTGCTCCAGAAGTACAACGTGGGCTACATCTACGTCGGCCCCACGGAGAAGGCGTACTATCCGCCGTCGGGGCTGGCGAAGTTCGAGACGATGGCCCAGCAAGGCTTGCTGGAGCGGGTCCATACCAACCCTGAAGTGACGATTTACCGGGTCAAAGGCCAGCCTATTTCGTAGTTCGTATTTCGTATTTCGGAATTGAGCTATCTCTTTCCGAAATACGAAATACGCATTACGCACTACGAACCTATGTTAGACTTCATCCTCTGGTATCTGACGCTCCAACTGATTGGCCTGGCCGCCTTGCCGGTCACGCTGCGGCTCTTCCGCAACCTGCCCGACCGGGGCTATGCCTTCGCGCGGCCGCTGGGCCTGCTGGTCCTGGGCGTGGCCCTGTGGGCGGGTGTCTCGTTTGGCTTTCTGAACAACGAGCGCGTGACCCTGATCGTGCTGCTGCTCATCCTGGGCGGCGTGAGCGCCTGGGCCTGGCTGCGCGAGCGCGACACCCTGGTCGAGACGCTGCGCCGGCACCGGCGGGCCGTCTACGTTACTGAGGCCCTGTTCCTGGGTGGGCTGGCGCTGTCGGCCCTGCTGCGGGCGTACAGCCCAGACATCGCGACGGCGGGCGGCGAGAAGTACATGGAGTACGCCTTTATCAACTCCATCCTCCGCGCCGACACGTTCCCCCCGCCAGACCCGTGGCTGTCCGGTTTCGCCATCTCCTACTACTACCTGGGCTACGTCATCCTGGCGATGGTCATCAAGCTGTCGGGCGTTCCCGCCGCGACCGGCTTCAACCTGTCCCATGCCCTGCTCTACGCCCTGACGCTGACGGGCGCCTTCAGCCTGATCTACAACCTGACTCCTAGGACGAAGGACGAAGGACGAAGGACGGAAGAGAGACGGAGGACGGAGGACGGGGGACGGAAGACGGAGGACGGAGGACGAAGGACCGAGGACGACGGAGAGACAGAGGTGGTTCCAGCGAGTGGAGAACCCACGACTGAGATAGGCTCTTCGTCCGTCCTCCGGCC
>CAZFUK010000592.1:1719-3576 GCA_964522005.1 uncultured Anaerolineales bacterium
ACAACGCAGGACGGAGGACGGAGGCGAGACGGTTGAGGACATGGGAGTGGACAACGACTCCGCGTCTTCGTCCGTCGTCGGTCGTCCGTCCTCCGTCGGCTCGGTCGGGTCTATTGGCTTCGGTCTACTCGGCTCCGCCCTGGTGGCCGTCATGGGCAACCTGATGGGCTTCCTGGAGGTGCTGCACGCGGGCGGCGTCGGCTCGCCCGGCTTCTGGCAGTGGCTCGACATCAAGAGCATCAACGGCCCGGCCGTGGCGGCGGGCTGGATGCCGTCGCGCTTCATCTGGTGGTGGCAGGCGTCGCGCGTCATCAACGACAGCGGCGCGGAAATCATTGACGAATTCCCCTCGTTTAGCTTCCTGCTGGGCGACAACCACCCGCACGTCCTGGCGCTGCCCTTTGTGCTACTGGCGCTGGCCCTGGCGGTCAACACGTTGCGTCAGCGGCCCGGCGCGCCCCTGCGCTCCCCCCTGGAGCGCGAGTTCTGGCTCGAACGCCTGGCCCCCGCCCTGGTCCTGGGCGCGCTCGGCTTCCTCAACTCGTGGGACTTCCCGACCTACACCCTCGTCTTTGTCGGCGCCTACGCCATTCAATCCTGGCTGAGTCAGGGACGGCGCGGGCGCGACTGGCTGGTGGACGTGGTCCAGACGGGCCTCGCCGTCGCCCTGGTGGGGCTGCTCCTGTTCGCCCCCTTCTGGGTCGGCTTGCAGTCCCAGGCGCGCGGCCTGGCCCTCCAGGGGCCGGTCAAGACGCGCCTCCAGCAATACCTGGTCATGTTCGGGCCGTTCGTCGTCATCGCGCTGGCCTCCCTGGGCGTCCAGGCGGCGCGGGTCTGGCGGCGGCGCGGCGACGAGGCGAGTCGGACCGCCCTCCTCATCGTCGGCGTGGTCACTGTGCCCTCGCTGCTCGTCATGCTCCTGCGCGGCTGGCTCACGGCGGCCTTCCTGACTCTGCTCATTGGCCTGGCCGTGACGGCCCTGCTGGTCATCGCGCAGGAGGCGGGCGGCTCGGGGCAGGCCGAGGCGACGGAGGACGCGCCGACAAGGCGCGAGCGGCGGCGTTCCGCCGCGCCGGCGACGGCCACCCGCTTCCAGAACCCGACGCTGCATACCCTGTTCGCGCTGCTCCTGCTGGCGCTGGCCTTCGGGCTGACGCTCGGCACCGAGTTTGTCTTTATCCGCGACAACTTCGGCAGCCGCATGAACTCTATTTTTAAGTTCTACTTCCAGGCCTGGATTCTCCTGGCCCTGGCAAGCGCCTACGCCGCGTGGTGGCTGCTCGGCCGCGAGCGGGCCGAGGGCCGGGCGCGTACGCTCCAGATCGCCTTTAGCCCTGTGCTCAGCCTCGTCGTCGGTCTGGGCCTGATTTACCCCGTCCTGGCGAACATCAGCCGCGCCGACAACTTCACCCGCCCACCCAACCTGGACGGCACGCACTGGGTGGCGCAGCAGTCCCCCGACGACTACGCGGCCATCCAGTGGCTCAACGCCAATGTCCAGGACCAGCCGACCATTCTGGAAGCGCCGGGCGACCAGGGCAAGTCCTATGTCTACGAGGGGCGGATGTCGGCCTTCACCGGGCTGCCGACGCTCCTGGGCTGGGGCGGCCACCAGTCGCAGTGGCGCGGCAACTACAACGAGCCGGGCCGCCGCGAGCCGCTGATTGACCAGATTTACCGCACGACGGATGTCCGCGCCGCCCAGCAATTGCTGGACCAGTTCGGCGTCGAGTACGTCGTCTACGGCAGCGTCGAACGTACCCGTTACGGTCCGACGCGCGGGCCGTCGGGGGCGAAGTTTGGCCGCTTTATGGATGAAGTATTCCGCACCGGTGACACGGTGATTTATCGGCGACG
>CAZFUK010000593.1:0-3571 GCA_964522005.1 uncultured Anaerolineales bacterium
TGGGCGCCGTTGATGAAGTCGCCGTACTGGGCCTCCCACAGCACCAGCACCTCGCCCGCGTGGAGGGTGTAGCCATACTCGAAGCCGAGCACGGCGTTCTCCGAGAGCGGGCTGTCGTGGATTTCAAACGAGGCGCGGGCGTCGCGCAGGTGCTGGAGCGGGGCGTAGAGCGCGCCCGTCTCGTAGTCGTGGAGGACGGCGTGGCGCTGGCTGAAGGTGCCGCGCCCCACGTCCTGGCCCGTCATGCGAATGGGCGTGCCCTGGGCCAGGATGGACGCGAAGGCCAGCGACTCGGCGTGGCCCCAGTCAATGCCACCCTCCGCGCCGGGGTCGAAGGCCGTGCGGCGGCGGTCCATGACGCGCTTGAGCTTGGGGTTGAGGTGGAAGGTGTCGGGCAGGTGGGTGATGTCGGCGTTGAGCATCGCCAGCCGCTCGGCAGGCACCGCCGTATCAATGTGACCGTAGCGGCGCGGGGTGGGAATGGCCTCCGCGCCCTCATACGGCTTGGCCTGGACTGAGTCGTAGACCGCCCGCAGCTCGGTCATCCGCTCCTGGACCAGCGCCTCGGCCTCGTCCGCCTTGATCAGCCCCCGCTGGGCCAGCCCCTCGGCCCACAGGGCGCGGACGGTCGGGTGGTTGGCGATACGCTCGTACATGCGGGGCTGGGTGAAGGTCGGCTCGTCGCCCTCGTTGTGGCCCCAGCGCCGGTAGCCGATGAGGTCAATGACAAAGTCCTTGTGGAAGCGGGTGCGGTAGGCCAGGGCCAGCCGGGCGGCCGCGATACAGGCGACCGGGTCGTCGGCGTTGACGTGGACAATCGGCACGCGGAAGCCTTTCGCCAGGTCGCTCGCGTAGGTGGAGGAGCGGCTGGCGCGGGCGGGTGTCGTGAAGCCTAGCTGGTTGTTGGCGATGATGTGGATGGCGCCGCCGGTAGTGTAGCCACCCAGGCGGTGCAGGTTGAGGGTCTCGGCCACGATGCCCTGGCCGGGGAAGGCCGAGTCGCCGTGGATGAGGATGGGCAGCGCGCGGTTGGGCTGGATGATGGGCGCGCCGGCCAGGTCGCGCCGCGTCTGCGCCGCGCGGCCCATGCCGACGACGACGGGGTTGACAAACTCCAGGTGGCTGGGATTGGCGGCCAGCTTGACCTTCATGTCCACCAGCCGCCCCTCCTCCTCGACCTTGCGCGCCTCCGGTGGGGTGTAGACACCGCCCAGGTGGTACTTGACGTCGCCCGACCAGCCCTCGTCGCTGGCGTCGCCGCCGGCCTGCGGGTGCTGCACCTTGTCCAGGAACTCGGCCAGGATGCTCGCGTAGGACCGGCCCAGGATATGGGCCAGGACGTTCATGCGGCCTCGGTGGGCCATGCCCAGCAGGACGTAGCGCGTGCCGACATCGGCCGACGCGCCGATCATCTCGTCCAGCATGGGAATCATGATGTCGAGACCCTCGATAGAAAAGCGCGTCTTGCCGGGGAAGGTGCGGTGCAGGAAGCGCTCGAAGATCTCGACCTGGGTGAGGCGGCGCAGCAGGCCGACCTCGTCCAGCGGCGCCTGGGGCGGGAAGAAGCGCGCCGTCTCCACCACTTCCTGGAGCCACTCGCGCTCCTCCGGCACGCGAATCTGAAGGTACTCGTGGCCCGTCGTTCCCATGTAGACCTGGCGCAGGGCCTGGAGCGCCTCGCGGGCGTTGCGCGCCTCGCGGGTCACCGGCCCGCCGATGATGTCGTCGTCCAGGGCGCGGAGCGACTCCTCGCTCAGGCCGTAGTACTCCAGGTTGAGGACCGGGTCGCCGGGCCGCTCCGTGCCGAGCGGGTCGAGCCGTGCCCCCAGGTGGCCGAAGGCGCGGATGTTCTGCGCCAGCCGCACGAAGCCCACCAGGGTTTGCGCGCTGCGCTCCTCTATCTGGGCCAGCCCCTCAGCGCCCACGGCCTGCCTGGGCGGGGCAGGGGGCAAGCCCTCACCCCCTACCGCTCTCGCAGAGGGAGAGGGGGGACGCGGCGTCGACGCCCCTCCCCGTTTCCGCTCACGGGGCGGCGCGGCCGGGGCGGCGGGCTGAGCGGCGGGGGGCGCTGGGGCCGGTTGCGGTCCAGTGGCCGACGCCGAGACGGCGGCGGCTTGGGCAGGCGGGGCAGCCGCCCCGTCGCCCGGCGGCGTCCACGTCTCGAACAGGGCGCGCGTGGCGGCGTCCACCGAGTGCGGGTCGGCCAGGTAGCGGTCGTATAAGTCGTACAGGTACGCCAGGTTATAGTCGGTTAAAGGGGGTAGTGTTGTCATAGGGCTTATTATAACGATTCTCGTGCCAAGAGCGACTGGACGCTCGCCTAATTATAGTCAAGACGGCCCGTGTATTAAAGCGCCCCTATCTTGACCGAGGCGCGGGGCTAAACCCCCGCGCTGGACAAGCAAAGCCCAAGGGGCTGGGGGGTAGCCCGCCAGGGCTTTGTCTGCCTAGACCAGGGCTTCAGCCGTGGGCACAACGCCTGTGACCGAGGCGCGGGGCTAAACCCCCGCGCTGGACAAGCAAAGCCCAAGGGGCTAGCGCCTTAGCCCCCCAGGGCTTTGTCTGCCTAGCCCGCTGCTTTAGTGGCAGGCGACGTCGACGCAGGCGGTTCTTGACCCCCGTCCGGCTTTGCGCTACCATCCGCTCCCAAGCTGTGACGTGTTGAGAAAGAAGGGCAAGGGAGACGGTGAGCGAATTCGTCCTGGGGATTGACGGCGGGCAGACCTCGACACGGTGCGTCCTGGCGACGACGGACGGGGTGGTGCTGAGCCACGGGGTCGGCGCGGGGTTAGTTCACCTGGCAGCCGAGGGTGGCGCGGCCCAGTTTGTAGCGGCGCTCGAAGGCGCGGTCAGGACCGCCTGGGACGCGGCCGGGCTGACGCCGGAGTCGGTGGCCGCCATCGGCCTGGGCCTGACCGGCGTCGAGGCCGACGGCCCTGAAGCCCCCCTCGCCCGCTGCCTGGTGGCCCAGGTTGTCCCGCACGCCCACATCGAGCTGCACAACGACGCCTATACCGCCCTTGTCGGCGCACACCTGGGCCAACCAGGGGTCATGGTCATCGCCGGCACCGGCTCCATCGCGCTCGGCCAGGACGGCGAGGGGCGGGTCGCGCGGGCGGGCGGCTGGGGCTGGCTGCTGGGCGACGAGGGCAGCGCGATGGCGATTGGCCGCGACGGACTGCGCGCCGCGCTGGAGGCCTTTGACGGCCTTGGCCCTCCCACGCGCCTGCAAGACGCCTTCCTCCGCCACTTTGACGTCGGCCAGCCGCGCGACCTCAAGAACCGGGTCTATGCGCCGGACTTCGGCGCGCGCGGCTTCGCCGCCCTGGCTCCGCTGGTGTCCGAGGCCGCGCGGGGGGGCGATGCCCCCGCCCAAACGGTGGTGCGGCAGGCGGGGGAGGCCTTGGCGCGGCTGGTAGCGGCGGTCATGGCCCGACTCCAGTTGGCCGCTCCGGCGCCCGTCGCCCCGATCGGCGGCGCCTTCGAGCACGTCTACCGCCTGCGCGACGAGTTCGAGGCGGCGCTGGCTGCCGTCCCAGCGGCGCAGGTGCGCGAACCGCGCCTGCCACCC
>CAZFUK010000594.1:0-3560 GCA_964522005.1 uncultured Anaerolineales bacterium
TCTCCTGAATCACGCCCGGCGTCGCCGTCTCGTTGGTGGTGGGGGTAAAGAACCGCCCGGCGCGGCCCAGGCGTTCCAGGGCGCGGCGCAACTCAGGCTGGAAGATGACGGGCAGGGCGATGAGCAGGGCCGGCACGGAGTTACGAATCAGCCAGTTGAAGGCCCGCAACTGGAGGACGTTGCTGAGCAGCACAATCACCAGGATAAACAGGAGGGTGCCGCGCAAGAGCTGGACCGCCTGTGTCCCGCGAATGAGGTACAATAAACCGTAAAAAACCAGCGCGACCAGGCCAATGTCCAGGATCGTAAACAAGTCTACCGTGGACAAGGCCCACTGGACGGTTACGCGCAGGTTTTGTAAGACATCACCCACGCCCCAACTTCCTTCCCCTCGGCCTACTGATCACCTTACTGTCACCCTACCCAGTCCCCCGGCCTCCGTCTCTCGTCCTCCGCCTGCCCTCCGTCATGGAGGGCCTTCCGTCACCTCTAAGCGCGAGCAACTCCACCAGCACCGCCTTCTGCGCGTGCAGCCGGTTCTCGGCCTGGTCGAACACCACCGAGTGCGGCCCATCCATCACCTCATCGGTGATTTCCTCGCCGCGATGCGCCGGCAGGCAGTGCATCACCAGCGCGTCCGGCCCCGCCGCTCGGACCAGGTCGGCGTTGAGTTGGTAGGGCGGGAAGATGCCCAGGCGGGCCGTGCGCTCCGCCTCCTGGCCCATGCTGGTCCACACATCGGTATACAGCACGTCCGCGCCCCGCGCCGCCTCGCGTGGGTCGTGGGTGACGGTCACCCTGGCGCCCGTGTCGCGCCCCAGCGCCTGCGCCTTCTCCACCACGTCGCGGGCCGGCTCGTAGCCCGGCGGGGTGGCGACCACGATGTGCATCCCCGTCAGCGCGCCGCCAAACAGGAGCGAGTTCGCCACGTTGTTGCCGTCGCCCAGGTAGACCAGGCGCAGCCCGGCCAGCTTGCCGCGCTTCTCGTAGACCGTCAGCAGGTCGGTGAGGCCCTGGCAGGGGTGGCTGTAGTCGGACAGGCCGTTGATGACCGGCACGCTGGCGTAGCGCGCCAGGTCCAGCACATCCTGGTGCGAGAAGACGCGCGCCATAATGGCGTCCACGTAGCGGCTCAGCACACGCGCCACGTCGGCGGTGCTCTCGCGCTGACCCAGTTGAATCTCGTTGGGCGACAGGTAGAGCGCCTGCCCGCCGAGGTGGATCATCGCCATGTCAAACGAGACCCGCGTGCGCAGCGAGGGCTTCTGGAAGACCATACCGAGCGTCTTCCCCTGGAGCAGGGGCCGGGCCTCGCCCGCCTTCCACGCCGTCTTCAACTGAACCGCCAGGTCCAGCAGCCCCATCATCGCGTCAGGCGTCAAATCAGCCAGGCTGAGAAAGTGCTTCATCGTGTGTTCCCACCATAGGTAGACCTAACATGTTCCCTCTCCCCCTGGGAGAGGGTTAGGGTGAGGGTCCTTCTACGCCCCCGCATACGCCACGGGGTTGCGCAGCACACCCAGGTTGTCAATCTCAATCTCGACCACGTCGCCCGCGTCCAGCGGCCCGACCCCGGCCGGCGTCCCGGTCAGGATAACGTCGCCCGGCTCCAGGGTCATGACCTTGGAGATATAGCTGACCAGGAAGGGCACGTCGAAAATCAGGTCGCGGGTGTGGCCGTCCTGCCGCACCTCACCATTGACGCGGGCGCGGATGCCCACCGCCGCCGTGTCCAGGTTGGTGACGATCCACGGCCCAAGCGGGCAAAAGGTGTCGAAGCCCTTGCCCCGCGTCCACTGGCCGTCGGCCCGCTGCAAGTCACGGGCGGTGACATCGTTGGCGACGGTGCAGCCAAACACGTGGGTCAGGGCCGCGTTCCAGGGCACATCCTTGGCCCGCCGCCCTATCACCACCGCCAGTTCCGCCTCGTGTTCGACGCGCGACGACTGGGGCGGGAGCAGGATGGTCTCGCCGGGGCCGATGACGCTGCTGGGCGGCTTGAGGAACAGCAGCGGCTCCTTGGGCAGGTCCGCTCCCATCTCCGCCGCGTGGGCGCGATAGTTGCGGCCAATGGCGACAATCTTGGAGGGCCGGACCGGCGCCAGCAGCGTGACGGCCTCCAGCGGCGCGACCGCCTCACCGATCTTGTAGGAGCCAAATATGTCGCCCTGCAGGGTGTGAACGACCTCCCCCTGGAGCGCGCCATAGCCGGTTTGACCCTCAAACAGGTAACGCAAGACAATCATGGCCTGTATCCTGGGCGTCCCCGCCTCTCCCGTCCGTCTCCTCTGTCAGTGTCTTCTGTCAGTATAGTAGCGCGGCGGAGGGGTGTCAAGCCAACGGGCAGGGGAACCTCTCCCCCATCCCCTCCCCTGGTAAGGGAGGGGTGTTTTCTCCCCCTTCCCTCGTAGGGGGGCGCGTAGGGGCGAGGTCACCTCGCCCGTTCCTCCCCCTTCCTTCGTAGGGAAGGGGGGCGGGGGGTTAGGTCTCCCTAGTACAACCGCGTGCCGTTGATGACCAACTCGAACGTCGTATTCAGGAACTGCGCCGCCTTGCGCGCCATCACCATGCGGCTCAGGAAAATCTCGAAGTACTCCATGATGGTCGCGCTGTGCGTGTTAATCGTCAGGTCAATGACGATGCGCTTGGCGTCCTCACTGACGTGGACGAACGACTTCGTCGCCGCCGCGTTGACCCGGTCGTGGATGTCATAGGCCGTCGGGTCGGGGTTCTGGACGCGGCTGATGTGCACGTCGGCCTTGTCGGCGATGATAATCGCCGCCGCGATCTCGCTCACCGGGTCGCCGCGCTCCTCCTCGTGGTTGCCGATGGCCCCCATCACCAGCGCCGTCTCATACGGATCCAGCCCGAGCCGTTGGAGGATGTCGAAGGCGATGAGCGCGCTGGACTGGGCGTGGTTCTCGCGGTGGACAACGTTGCCAATGTCGTGCAGATAGCCCGCGATGGCCGCCAGGTCGGCCTGGCGCGCCGGGCGGCCCAGCCGCTCCAGGATGTTGTGGGCAATGTTGGCGACCAGGCTCGCGTGGCGCTCGCCGTGTTCCGTGTAGCCGATGAGCTTGAGTTGCTCGTTGGCCCGCCGAATAAACGCCTTGACGATAGGGTCCTTGCGCAAGTCGTCTATGGTAATCAGCTTCGGCGTGTTCTCCACCCGCGCCAGCGTCTGGACCTCGTGCTCTTTCAGCCGCTCGGCCTGCGCTTCGGCCTGCGCCTTGCCCTCGGCCACGGTCTGCGCCGTCAACGGCACTGGAATCCCAATGTCCTCCGCCGATAGCGGCCGATGTCCGTTCTCGGCCTGGTCATCCTTGACCTTATGATGCTTAGCCATTGCCTTACTCCCTGACCTGTCCCTGCCCCAGGACCACCCACTTGTAGGTGGTTAGCTCGCGGAGGCCCATCGGTCCCCGCGCGTGTAGTTTTGTCGTGCTGATGGCCACTTCCGCGCCCAGCCCAAACTGCCCGCCGTCGTTGAAGCGCGTGCTGGCGTTGACCAGCACCGCCGCCGCATCCACCTCATTCAAGAAACGCATCGCCGCGCTATA
>CAZFUK010000595.1:0-3553 GCA_964522005.1 uncultured Anaerolineales bacterium
GCGGGGACCGGCTCACCTGCGTTGCAGTCGCACGACGGTTGCCAGTCGAGGGTGGACGTAACCCGCCCACCGCCTGTACGAAAGGTCGATGTGCTGCCGCGTAAGTGCGTCTGCAAATCCTTATTGACCGTCCCGTTACCTAGACCGTTCGGGTACTTTACCCATTGTTGCTCTACTACCCGCACCCACGGTGCGCCGCACGTCGGGCATACGCCGCGCTCACTGGTCCCGATTTTGACGCAGCGGCGGGGCAACTCGGTGGGAAAGGTGGCGAAGTGGGCCTCGGCGAACGGTTCGGGGCTAAGGCTCCAGACGTTGCGGAGGTTCGCGGTGGCGCGGGCCTTAACGCTCTCCGCTGCTGGTTCCTTCACCGCCTCCATGTCGCCGAAGTATCGCCCGCGCTTGACGAGGTGAAACACCGGCTCCCAGGCGTCGGTGCAGCGGTCGCGGACGTTCTCCGGCATGGCCGATGTCTTGTGCCATACCACCTTGTCGCGGACAATCCAGCCGTCGGCTTGCAGGGCCAGCAGCAGGCGTTCCGGGATGAGCATCATGGACTTGGCACGGACGCCATGCGACGCGCCGGGGGAATGGAAGCCCTGGCGTCGCTCGTGCTGGCCGATACCGTTCGCGCCGGTGGGCCCGCGGCCGCTCCCGGCGTAGCTGTCGCCGATGTTGAGCCAGAGCGTGCCGTCGTCACGTAGCACGCGCCAGCAGTCACGGAACACGGCGACGAGGTTGTCCAGAAACAACTCGACGGTCGGCTCCAGGCCGAGGCAGCCACGCCACGCGCCGCACTTGGCGCAGAAGGGGCCGGTGTCTTTGATGTGGTTGCGGAAGCCCGCGTTCTTGCCGCCGCTGTTGGGGCCGGGGACGTCATTGGCCCACGGTGCTCGTTGCGTCGCGCCCCACTCGTGGTCACAGGCAGAGTCACCACCCCACACCGAGGGCGGCAGGCCGTAGTCGCGTAAGCCGTAGTAGGGCGGACTGGTGATGATGCAATGCACGCTCTGGCTAGACAGCGTCGCTAGGGCATCGCGGACGTCGCCAACGAGAATGCGCGTGGCAGGTATGCCCGATACCGGCGTGGGGGCGGTGACGGCGCTCATGCGGAGCGTTCCGCCTCTCCACCACGGGAGGTCGTCGCGACGGCCTCGGCAACGACGCGGTAGGCTTCGCGGGTGGGTTCCGGCAGGTCCTCCCACGTCGTGTCACGCCAACGGCCATAAAAGCCCTGGGCGGCGCGGGTGGCACACCATGCACGCCACGTCTCGTGAGCGACACGGCCCAGGGCGTCGCGGTCGAGGGCGGCGGTGATGTCGTCGTTCTTGATGAGGTTGCCGTTGGCGTCCTCGAAGTCAGCCTTCAACTTAGCATGGGCGGCGACCTCGGCGGCGCGGGCCTTGATGCAGATCGCGGCGTCGCACACCTCGAAGTCGGCGGCGTGGTGGGAGCAGTGGTACTCAAACACGCGCGAAACCCAGACGTTGCCCGGCTCGCTGTACCAGCCAGCGACAGCCAGAGCGTCGGTCTCGTAGATGGTGAGATAGTCGGTCATGCGGCCACCTCCTGGGCGGCCATGCGCTTCTTGCCCGCCACCGTCTGACAGTGCGGACAGAGGCACGTCTGGACGCCATAGTCGGCGAAGTACCAGCGGATGGGGCCGACGGGGATGAGGGAGCCGGTGTAGTCCTTCACGCCGTGGCCGCGGTGGATGAGGCGGACATAGCCGAAGTCGCTACAGGTGTTACATCGCGGCATTGTTGGCCTCCTGTTCGGCCTGCCAGCGGGCGAGGGCGGCGCGGCCCAGGGCTTCGCGCTCGGCGACCTGCTCGGCCCGGTAGCGGCGGAAGTCGGCGTAGACGATGGGCGGCGGCGGCGCGGTGACAGTCGGCGCAACCGGCGCAGGCAGCGCAGGCACGTCCTCGACGGGCGCGGGTAGGGCGCCGCGCTCAACAGCCAGGGCGCGCACGTCGGGCAGGTAGGTGTCGCCGCGGGTGTAGCGGGCCTTCACGGCGTTGAACACGTCGCGGAACTGGGCGCGGTGGGTGGCCGTGTCGCCAATCTCCATGGCGCACATGAGTTGCCAGCCGCCCATGCCGCGGACGGCCTCGGCGATGGTGGCGTGGCTGAAGGTTGGCGTGCCGGTGTGGCCCACGGCGCCAATCGCGCGGATCACTTCGCTCCAGGCCATGTCGGCGTCGGGCAGAGTGGGCCCGTCGAGTTGGCGGGTCAGGCGGCGCAGCTCGGCCACGGTGGGCGGCCAGTCCTTGTCGGCGATGTGCTGGCGGGTGGCCGTCTTGAGCAGGTCGATGGGCACGTCGGCCAGCAGGTCGGCGTAGACGTCGAGCGTCTTGGGGGCGAGCCTGAACTTGTCGCCATAGGCGGCGGCGATAATCGCCAGCAGGGCCTTAACCTCGTCTCTCGTTGCCATAGCGTGCCCTCCCGTCGATGACGTTGGGCGGCGACGACTCGCCGTCGCCGTAGAGGATTTGCATGTTGCGCTCGTACTGGGTCTGCCGTGGTGCGCCGGTGGCCGGTGGCGAGGCGCGGGGGGCGGCGGGTTGCTCCCAGGCGCACCAGTACTGGTTGATCTCGCGCTCGGTCGGCGGCTGGCCCTTCTGGCCTTGCCAGGTGTGGCTGTAGTACCACCACGCGCCGGGGTCATCCGGCGGCGTGTGGCTGAACCGGCGCTGGGCCACCTCGACGGTCGGCGGGCAGCGCTTGGACTTGCGCAGGCCGGTGAGCAGGTTGCCGACGCGCTTGGCGTTGGCCGGGATCGTGATGTCCAGGCTCATGACCGCGCCCCAGGCGGCGACCTCGGCCTGCTGCTGGGTCGGTCTGGCGCGCTCTTCCTGGCTGGCCGGTGGGATGTCCTCGAAGGCCACGGACGGACCTGGAGAGGTGGGCGCGCTTGTCGCGCCTAAACTCTTAGGGTTCTCTTCCGGTTCTCTTAGGTTCTTAGGTTGGGGTGAAGCAATGACTTCACCCTTTTGGGCTGAAACTTCACCCTTTCGGCGCGAAACTTCACCCTTTTGTGCGCCAGACTTCAACCTTTTCGAGACTTCACCCTTTTCATACGGTGAAGCTATTACTTCACCCTTTGCGTCTGGATACGGTGAAGTAATAGCTTCACCCTTTGGCGGCACGTAGGGCGACTTCTTGACGCCGCGCTCGATGTGCATCTGGTACTCGGTGGCCTTGCCGCGGCCGCCGGTGGCGTAGGCGACCGGCTCAATGAGGCCCTTGGCCTCGAGGCGGCGCAGGATCGTCTGCACCTGGCGGTCGGTGTAGCCGGTCTTCCACGCCAGGTACGACACGCTGGGGTGGATGTGGGAGCCGTCGTCGTGGCCGTGGTCGGCCAGCGCCAGCATGATGGACTGTTCGTTGTGGGGTAGGTCCAGGTCATAGACCTGGCCGACTAGCTTTCCACTCACGCAATTCCCCCGTTGGCATCGTGTCGCCTATCGCCTTCGGCCTCAGCCCTCTCGTTGGCCTCAATGACGGCCTGGCTGATGCCTGCTTGCGCCGGGGTGAGCCATCGGACCACCCC
>CAZFUK010000596.1:0-3551 GCA_964522005.1 uncultured Anaerolineales bacterium
GACGTCTCGCCGCCAAGGATGACTGCCTCCGCGCCCAGGGCGGTCAACTGGGCTATCGCCTGCGCGACGGCGTCTTCCGTGTGGGCGACGGGCAGGACGGCGACCACCTGGCTGCCCAGGTCCTCGACGCGGCTCCGGATGGGCGGCTCTAGCGTCTCGACCGTGCGCGCGCGGCCGTTGTCGCTGCTGGTCAGGACGACGCCCACGCGGCGGGCGGGTAGCGGACGCACGCCGACAATAGGCCCGGCCAGCACCTCCGCCTCCCGGAGATGGGCTTCGGGCACGGCGTACGGGATGACCTTGACCGTGGCGACGATGGTCCGAGGCTGGACGACGCTGTGCTGGCGCAGGGTGGCGATGGTCAGGCCGTCGAGGGCGTTGACCCTGTCCAGCCGGTCCAGGTCCAGGGAGAGCACGCCCCGGTCCAGCGCGACCAGGTTGACACGCCCCCCGGCCGCCGGCCCCTGCCGCACGCCCTCGCCCGCCACGGCCTGCGCCAGGCGCCGCGCCGCCGCGTCCTCGTGGACATCGTCGGGGCCGAGTTCGGCCACGTAGACGCGCTCGCCCGCCAACTCCCGCAAGGCGGGCAGGTCATCCGCCTGGACGACATAGCCCTTGCGGAAGGCGCGGCGGCCGTCGGGTGAGGTGTGATTGTGGGCCAGGATTTTGCCGACCGCCTGCTCAACGGGCACCGGACCAAACTTCATGACAGCCTCTCCTGCCTTGTCACCGCCGAGGACGGGGAGGGCGTAGAGAGAAAACAAGTGTATCCTCTGTGCCCTCTGCGTCCCCTGCGGTTAAACCACCGTAGGGTCGTCCTGGATCTGGGCGCGCGAGTCCCAGGTTTCGGGGCCGGGCCGCCAGGTCTGGCCGTACTTGACGGCGATCATCTCGGCCAGGACGCTGGCGGCAATCTCTTCGGGCGTCCGCGCTCCCAGGTCCAGGCCGATGGGCGAGTGAATGCGGGCCAGGCTCTCGTCCGTCAACCCGGCTTCGCGCAGGCGGGCGAGGCGCTTGGTGTGGGTCTTGGGGCTGCCAATGGCGCCAATGTAGCGCGCCGGGCTGGCGAGGGCGGCGGTGAGAGCCGGGTCATCCAGCTTAGGGTCGTGGGTCAGCACGGCGATGTAGGTCGAGCGGTCCAGCCCCAACTCGCTCAGCGCCTCGTCCGGCCAGCCGATGACGATGCGGTCGGCGTGGGGGAAGCGGGCCTCGCTGGCAAAGGCCGACCGGGCATCCACCAGGATGACGCGGAAACCGAGGACACGGGCGTACTGGGCCAGCGGGATGGCGATGTGAACGCCGCCCACGATGACCAGCTTCGGCGCGGGCGGGTAGACCTCGATGAAAACGTCGGCCTCGCCCTCCGGCGTGGGGTACTGCCGCGACCCTGACCGCTCCTCGGCCAGCAGGCGGTGGGCGTCGGCGTCCACCTGGGCGGCCAGGCCGTGGGGCAGGTCGCCCTCGGCGCGGTCTTCGAAGACGAGACGCTTGTGGCCCAGGCCGGGGCCGCGCACGACCGTCGCCAGGGCGCAGGCGATGTCGCGGTCGAGGGCGTCTTTGAACTGCGGATAGAGTGTGGACATAGGCAGCCTCATTTGAGAGGGCGGCGTGGAATCACCAGTCCAGGGGTTCGATGAAGACCTCGATGCTGCCGCCGCAGGCCAGGCCGACTTCCCAGGCCAGGTCGTCGGTGACGCCGTAGCGTACCAGTTTGGGCTGGCGTGTCTTGAGCACCTGCTGGGCCTCCTCAAAGACCGCACCCTCGACGCAGCCGCCGCTGACCGAGCCGACCATGTCGCCCGACCGCGTCACGGCCATCTTGGCCCCTAACTGGCGCGGCGACGACCCCATCGCCTTGACGACCGTGGCAACCGCGATGTCCTCGCCGTTCGCCTGCCACTTTTCGACCGTGGAAAGAATGTCGCGCATCTGAACTCCTTGGTGTTCAGTCTTTAATCCTTCACCGCCGCGTGCTGCGCCCGCGAGGGCCGAGGCGCCGCGCCGAGCTTGGTCAGCAACTCGCCCAACTCGACCAGGCTATTGAGCGAGTGGACGGGCAGGAAGTCGTCAATGTAGGGCAGGGCGGCAACGATGCCACGCGTGAGCGGCTGGTAGCCCGCCATGCCGAGCAGCGGGTTGAGCCAGATGAGGCGGAAGCAACTGCGCTGGAGGCGGTCCATCTCCTCGCGCAGCACGCGCACGTCACCCCGGTCCCAGCCGTCGCTGATGACCAGGACAATGGCGCCGCGCCCCAGCACGCGCCGGCCCCACTTGTAGTTGAACGTATGCAGGCTCTCGCCGATGCGGGTGCCGCCCGCCCAGTCCTGGACGACGTGGGCCACCTGGGTGATGGCGGTGTCCACGTTGCGGCTGCGCAGCTCGTGGGTGATGCGCGTCAGGCGCGTGCCGAAGACAAAGGCCTCGACGTTCTCCATGCCCTGGTAGAGGGTGTGGATGAAGTGGAGCAGAATGCGGGAGTACTGCTCCATGCTGCCGCTGATGTCGGCGATGACGACGACGGGGCGCGGCTTGAACTTGGGTTCCCGCCACGCCAGTTCGATCATCTCGCCGCCGAAGCGCGTATTCTTGCGCAGGCTGCGCCGCAGGTCCAGCCGGCGGCCCTGCCCGCTCTTGAAGCGGCGTGTCCGCCGCCAGCCCAGTTCCCAGTTCATCTCCTGCATGAGTTGGCGGGCCAGGGAGAGTTCATCGCGGCTGTAGTGGGCGAAGTCTTTGTGGCGCAGCAGCTCGAACGGGCTGGCCGAGATGATGAGGTCGGGCGTCTCGATCTGGCTCTCGCCCTCCTGCCCCTCGTTCTGGTCGCCGCCCGGCTCGGCCAGAGCAATCGTGCGCTGCTTGGCCGTCTCGTCGGGTTGGGTGGGCGGTTGCTGGCCCGGCGGCGGCTGCCGCTTGGGAACGTTGGTCTGGGGCAGCAGGCCGGAGAAGTCGGGCACGTCGCGGGCCAGGGCGCGCTTCCAGAACAGGTCAAACGCCTGGTCGAACTTGGGCAGGTCGTCCTTGCGCGTGACGAGTACCGACCGGGCGGCCCAGTAGAAGTCGTCGCGGTTGGTGACGTCCACATGGTCGAGGGCGGCGAGCAGGTCGAGGAGTTGGGAGGTGATGACCTTGACGCCGAGCCGGCGCAACAGCCGGCTGAACAGGAGCAGGTGGTTGAGCAGACCCTGCCCCTGCCGCCCCTGGCTGTGCTGCTCGGCCAGTTGGCCCAGTTGCCGCTGCCACGCGGCTGATGCTTCGGATTGAGTAGGCATAAGTTGCACTATCCCTACAGCAGAACGCTAAACCCTTCTTGGGCGAAGTGCCTGTCATGGGTCAAGACTTCGGAGAGGTTCCGCTCGCGCATCAAGACCATCGAGATGCAATCGGTGAGGCTGTACTGTTTGTCTAACCGCGCTCCGTACAAGGTCAACGCACTGTAGAAGAGCCTCTGCTGCTCAGGAACGGTTTCCATACTGCTGTCGCTCATGATGTCGTGGATGTTATCAATGACTGAGCTACGCGCGGCGGGGCCGAAGGCAGAGAAGTAATTCGCCACT
>CAZFUK010000597.1:0-3545 GCA_964522005.1 uncultured Anaerolineales bacterium
CGCCCCTAACGAGTTTTGTCGGACGCGAACGAGAGCTAGGCGAGATCAAGGCGGCTTTAACGCATACGAGGTTGCTGACACTCACGGGCGTCGGGGGCAGTGGGAAGACGCGGCTGGCGTGGCAGGTCGCCTGCGAGGTACAAGAACACTATACCGATGGCGTCGGCTGGGTCGAGTTAGCGTCGCTGGGGGACCCGGCGCTCACGCCGCAGACCGTCGCCGCTGCGCTGGGCGTCAAAGAGGAAGCGGGGCGGGGCGTAGTCGAGACCCTGGCGGAGAGCCTGCAAGCCCGCCACCTGCTGCTGGTCCTGGATAACTGTGAGCACGTGGTAGGGGCGTGCGCCGACCTGGCGCGGGCGCTGCTCCAGGCGTGTCCCGAGGTGACGCTGCTCTGCACGAGCCAGGAGACGCTGCGCATTCCGGGCGAGGTGGCACGCCCTGTGCCCCCCCTCCAAACGCCCGACCCGCAGGCGGCCCTCTCCCTGGAAGCGCTGGAGCGCTTCGACGCCGTGCGGCTGTTCATCGAGCGCGCCCAGACCGTCCAGCCGGGCTTTGCCCTCACGCCGGAAACCGCCCCCCTGGTCGTCGGCATCTGCCGCCGCCTCGACGGCATCCCCCTGGCGATTGAGTTGGCTGCCGCGCGGGTCCGCCTGCTCTCCCTGGAGCAGATTGCCCGCCGGCTGAACAACGCCCTGAGCCTGTTGCGCAGTGACAGCCGGGGGGCGGTTCCTCGCCACCAGACCCTGCGCGCCACCCTTGACTGGAGCTATGGCCTGCTCCCCCCCCAGGAACAGGCGCTGCTCCGCCGCCTGGCCGTCTTCGCCGGCGGCTTCACCCTCGAAGCGGCCGAGACCGTCTGCGCCGACGACAGCCTCCCCCCCGATGACATCCTCGAGGGACTGAGCGCCCTGCATGAGAAATCCCTGGTCGTGGTCGAGTCGCGGCAGGGCGAGGCGGCCCGCTATCGGCTGCTGGACACCATCCTCCAGTACGGCCAGGACCGGCTCAGGGAAGCGGCGCGCCAGGCCGAGGCGGACGGCGTCCGCGGACGCCACGGCCGGTACTTCCAGACCTTCGCCGCCGAGGCCATCGCCGGACTATCAGGCGCCGGCTATTCCGTCTGGCTCCCGCGTCTGCAGGCGGAGATACCCAACTTGCGCGCCGCCCTGGACTGGAGCCTCACCGTTAGCCCCCAAGACGAGACGGGGCTGCGGCTAGTGGGCGACCTCTGGCGCTACTGGTACCTCAACGGGTCCCTGGTGGAAGGGCGGCAGTGGTTGGCCGACCTGCTGGCCCACACGCAGGGTCAGGTGACCGCCTGGCGAGGGCGGGCCTTGCGCGGGGCGGGCTTCCTGGCCTACTGCCAGGGAGACTACGACGCCGCGCAGCGTCTCTACGAAGAGGCGCTGGTCATCCGCGAGGCCCTCGGGGAGCCGGCGCCCATCGCGCGGTTGCTGAGCAACCTGGGGCAGGTGGCCCAGAAGCGCGGCGAGTTCGATCAGGCGCGGGGGCTATTCGAACAGAGCCTGGTCTTGTGGCGGAAGCTGGGCGACAAGGCGGGCGCCGCCATCGCCCTCCAGAACCTGGGCATCGTCGCCAACTACCAGGGCGACTACGCGACGGCACGTCCCGTGCTACAAGAGAGTCTCGCCCTGCTGCGGGAACTGGGTGACCATGTCGCCATCGGGGGCTTGCTCAATACGCTCGGCGAGTTGACGCGCCTGGAAGGTGACTACGAACAGGCCAAAGTCCTGTATACCCAGAGCATCGAGTTGAACCGCGAGCTAGGCCACTGGGTGCGCATCCCCTGGCCGCTGCATAACCTGGGGCATGTGGCGCTCCAGCAGGGCGACGTGGCAGCCGCGGCCGAACATTTTCAAGAGGCGCTCCGCCTGGCCCAGGCCCAGGGTCGCCAGGAACCACTCGCCGCCTGTCTGGCCGGCCTGGCCTGTGTCGCCGCTCGGCGTGGGCTGGCGGAGCAGGCGGCGCGCTTATCGGGCGCGGCGGATGCCATGCTGGTGGTCGTCGGGGGCGTCCTGGGTCAGGCTGACCAGGCCGAGTACGACCGTGCCCTTGACCAGGCGCGGGCCCAGTTGGGGGCGGCTCGCTTCGAGGGGCTGCGCGCGGCGGGCCAGGGGATGCCGCTGCCGCGCGCCCTGGCCGAAGCGGAGCAGATGGTGGCAGCCGTGCGGGAGGGGGCCGTCCAGGCCGTCCAGACCGCCCCGAGTGAGGCTCCAACGCTGGCCGCGCCGCCCCCGTCGGTTCCGCTGCCCACACCTGAAGCGGCGGTCCTCCAGGTCTACGCCTTGCGGCGTCCGCACGTTCTGGTGGAGGGTCGCGAACTGATGGCGGCTGACGGGCTGGTGGCGAAACCCCGCGAACTGCTGTACTATCTGCTGCTCTCGCCGCCGCGCTCCCGGGTCCAGTTGGGCCTGGACCTGTGGCCCGACCTGTCTGACCAGGAGCTGCGCCGCAGCCTGCACAACACCCTCGGTCAATTGCGGGGCGCGCTGGGTCAGAAGGAGTGGGTGCTCTTCGACCGCCGTGTCTACTCGTTCCAGCGCGAGATTGAGGTGGACGGGCAAACGCTGCGCTGCTGGTTCGACGTGGACCAGTTCGAGGCCAACATCCACCGTGCCCGGCAGGTCGCCGGGCAGGCGCCGGACGAGGCCGTGGCGTTGCTAGAGGAGGCCCTGGGGCTGTACGAGACGGAGTTGCTTGGCGCCCGCGCCTACGACTGGGCCACGACGCGGCAGGAAGAGGTCCAGCGCCAGTTTGAGGACGCCGCCCTGCTGCTCGGCCAACTCTACCTGGCGGCGGGCCGACCGGTCGAGGCGGAAGAGGTCTACCGGCGCGTCATTCGCCGCGACCCCTATCAGGAGGCGGCCCACCGAGGGGTCATGCTGGCCCTGGCCCGCCAGGGTCAACGGTCCCAGGCGCTTGTCCACTACGAGGCGCTGGTCAAGCAACTGGCGGCCGAACTGGGCGTGGCGCCGATGCCCGAAACGCAGGCGTTGGCGGAACGCATTCGACGCGGTGAAGAGTAGTGCAAATCTGAGTGCAAACGTCAGAGCAGCCGGTGGTAGACTGGGGGTAGAGCCAAACAGTGCGTAGGAAAGGAGCGACCATGGCCGACGAAACAGTTAGCCTGGATGAACCGATACTTCGTTTTCGAACGCTAGACCGCTATTGGGATGCGCCATGCTCAGGCATGGATGACCGATTTAGAGATCGTCAGTTATTCAAGGCAAGTCGAACAAGGGGGATGGCATGGCCGACGAAACCATCAACAACACCATGAGCGGGCAGACCCAGGGCAGGGACCCCTCCGCCTCACCGGAGAGCGAGGGGTCGGGACAGTTGACCTCCGACCCTTCGGACAAGAGCGGACCCGCCACGTCGTCGCCTGAGAGCGGCGGCTCGACCGGGGGCGACGAGGGGCAGCCTGGGCAGCCGGCGACGGGTGAGGGGGGGGCGGGGGGAGTGACGCTGGCCGACAGGCCGGAGGGCGACGAGGGACAGCCGGGGGGACATTGAACGGCGAA
>CAZFUK010000598.1:0-3541 GCA_964522005.1 uncultured Anaerolineales bacterium
GATGAAGGGCTACTGGAACAAGCCCGAGGAGACGGCCAAGACCAAGACGCCAGACGGCTGGCTCATGACGGGCGACATCGCCATCATGGACGAGGACGGCTACTTCCGCATCGTGGACCGCAAGAAGGAGTTGATCCTGGTCGGCGGCTACAACGTTTACCCCAACGAGGTTGAGCAGGCGCTGACGCAGCACCCGGCGGTGGAAGAGGCGATTGTTATCGGCGTCCCCACGGCGGACGGCAACGAGCGCGTCAAGGCGTTCGTCAAGCTTAAGGCGGGCCAGGAGGCGACCGAAGAGGACATTATGAAGTTCTGCGAGAAGAGCCTGGTCTACTACAAGCGTCCTCGTTCGGTCGAGTTCCGACCGGAATTGCCCAAGTCGCAAGTCGGTAAGCTGCTGCGCCGCGTGATCGCGGACGAGGAACGCTCGAAGCGGGTCCAGGCGTAAGCGTGGCGGGACGTGAGGTTATCCGTCATACGTGATGCGTAATGCGTGATGCGTAATGCGTGGGGCATGACACGACGAAACACGCATTACGCATTACGGCTGTTTCGTGGGGAAGGCGCCTATGTACGGCTATCTAGGTAAGTTGCTCTGGGTTGATCTGACGGCGGGCATCGTGCGCGACGAGCCGCTCAACATGGACTACGCGGCCGACTACATCGGTGGCAGCGGCCTGGCCGCGCGCTACCTGTGGGACATGACCGATGCGGCGACGGCGCCCTTCAGCCCGGAGGCGCCGCTGATTCTGATGACCGGGCCTCTCGTCGGGACGGCCGCGCCGGCCTGCGGGCGGCACGTCGTCGTCGGCCTCTCGCCCGCGACGGGGCGCTGGGGCGAGGCCAACACCGGGGGCCGCTTTGGTGCGCAACTACGCTATGCCGGCTACGACGGCATCATTGTCACCGGCCGCGCGCCGCACCCGGTCACGCTCGTGGTCCGCGACGGCCATGCCGAGTTGCGGGACGCGCGAGGTCTGTGGGGCAAGGACATCTACGCGACCCAGGAGGAGTTGAAGGCCGAACTGGGTGAACCGCGCTCCAGCGTGTGCTGCATCGGCCCGGCCGGGGAGCACCTGGTGCCAATGGCCGGTATCGTCAACGACGAGGGCCGCATCGCGGCGCGCGGCGGTCTCGGCGCGGTGA
The DNA here is from genome assembly GCA_964522005.1 of uncultured Anaerolineales bacterium. Lineage (GTDB taxonomy): Bacteria > Chloroflexota > Anaerolineae > Epilineales > JAHCIE01 > JAHCIE01. The sequence goes on from CAZFUK010000598.1 coordinate 1,147, forward strand.
TGGGCGCCAAGCGGCTTAAAGCGATTGTGGCGCGTGGCACGGGCAAGATTCCGCTGCCCGACGAGGCGCGCTTCCGCGAGGTGGTCAAGGGCGCCTACCGCGAGCTGAAGGAGGACTTCAGCGTCCGCATGTTCCGCGAGACGGGTACGGCGGGCGGCGTGGACTACCTGATGATGATTGGCGATATGCCGAACAAGTACTGGACGCAGGGCTTCTACGATGGCGCGGAGAAGCTGAGCGGCTCGGTCATGAAAGAGACGATTCAGACGGGCATCGGCGCGTGTCATACCTGCCCCATCTCGTGCTGGCGCATCGTCCAGACGCGCGGCATGTACAAGGAAGCGCACATTGACGGGCCGGAGTACGAGACGGTCGCCGCTTTTGGCTCGCTCCTGCTGTGCGACGACCTGGAGGCCGTGGCCTACGCCAACCACCTGTGCAACGCCTACGGCCTGGACACGATTTCGGTCGGCTCGACCATCGCCTTCGCCTATCACCTGTTCGACCAGGGCATCATCACGCCGGCCGACACGGGCGGGCTGATCTTGCGCTGGGGCGACATTCACACCGCCATCCAGTTGGTCGGCATGATCGCCCGCCAGCAAGGCTTTGGCGTGATTCTGGGCGAAGGCTCCCGCGCTGTTGGTCGGCGCTACGGCGTCGAGGACCAGGCGGTGCAGGTCAACGGCCTGGAACTGGCGATGCACGACCCGCGCGCCATGACAGGCATGGCCCTCATCTATGCCACGTCACCGCGCGGTGCGTGCCACAACCAGGGCGACATGTACTGGGTCGAGTTGGGCCGCGCCCTGGAAGAGCTGGGCATGACGCTGACCGACAAGGCATCGTCCGAGGGCAAGGCGTTCACCTCGGCGCGCATCCAGGACTGGCGCTCGCTCTACAACAGCCTCATCATGTGTATCTTCTCGAACCCGGAACCGCACGGGGTGACCGCCATGCTGTCGGCGGCCATTGGGCGTCATGTGGACCTCCAGGAGGCCATCCTGCTGGGCGAGCGGGCCTGGAACCTGAAGCGCGCGTTTAACAACCGGCGCGGCCTGTCGCGTCGGCATGACAAGCTGCCCAAGCTGATGCTGGAGCCGCTGCACGACGGCGGCGCGGCGGGCGTCGTGCCTGACTTCGACCGCATGCTGCGCGAGTTCTATGAAGTGCGCGGCTGGGACTGGGCGACGGGCCGGCCGACCGCGCACAAGCTGATTGAGTTGGGGCTGGACTTCACGCTGCCCGAACTGTGGCCCATGGCCGACCTGGCTCTGTCGGCGGATTAGGGCTAGCTGGCTCGCGTTAGCACACTGTTAGCCAAGCACGCTCTCGACGGTCATGCCGAGCGTAGCGAGGCATCTGCTCTGGCCGTGTTCTCGGAGCAGATCCCTCACTGCGTTCGGGATGACCGTCGAAGGTTCTGAGTGATAGAGTGGCCACGAGTACAGAGGTTGTGGTGCATAAGGAGAGGTGTATGTTGACGTTTATCAATCCCGCGACGAATACGCCGTTTGGTGAGGTAGAAACGGTGACGCCCGACGAGGCGCAGCACGTGGTGGCCGAGCTGCGCGACTCGTTCCAGGTCTGGAGCGTCAAGCCGGCCGCTGAGCGCGTGGCCGTCATGCGCCGCTTGCAGGCCGCCATCCTCGACTCGCTGGACGAGATTACCGCCACCCTCAACCAGGACTGTGGCAAGAGCCGCCAGGATGCCCTCATCGAGGTGTTCATCACGGTGGACATGCTGAACGACTACTGCGCCCACGCCCCGCGCTGGCTCGCCCCGCGCTCGGTGTCGCGCGGTCTGTACCTGTTCAAGCAGTGCCACGTCGAGTACCATCCCTACGGCGTCGTGCTGGTCATCGCGCCGTGGAACTACCCCTTTGCCCTGTCCATCCCGCCCGTCATCGCGGCCTTGCTAGCGGGCAACACGGTCATCCTTAAGCCGTCGGAGGTCACAGCGGCGTCGGGTGTGATGATCGAGCGGCTGTTCCAGCGCGTGCCCGAACTGGCCCCCTACATCCGTGTCGTGCACGGTGACGGCGCGGTGGGCGCGGCGCTGGTCAACGCCAGTCCGGACTACATCTTCCTGACGGGCTCAACGCCCACCGGCAAGAAGGTCGCGGCGGCGGCGGCCGAGAAGTTGATCCCCGTCGCCTGCGAGTTGGGCGGCAAGGACGCCATGATTGTGCTGGAGGACGCCGACATTGAGGCGGCGGCGCACTGGGGGGTGTGGGGGGCGTACTTCAACGCGGGGCAGACGTGTATGGCGGTCGAACGCTGCTACGTGACGGCGCCGGTGTACAACGAGTTTGTGGCGCGGGCGGTAGCCGAGACCCGGGCCATCCAGGTGGGGTTTAGCACGGAGAAGGAAAGCCCGTACTACATGGGGCCA
>CAZFUK010000599.1:0-3540 GCA_964522005.1 uncultured Anaerolineales bacterium
CGGGCAGGCCGAAGCCCTCGTAGAACGAGGGGTGGGCGAGAACGGCGGCGGCATTATAGAGCAGGACCAGGTCCTCCTGGGGCACGCGGTCCAGGAAGACGGCACGGTCGCCCAGGTCCAACTCCTTCGCCACGCGAAACACGTCTTCGTCCAGCCAGCCGCGCTTGCCGACAATGACCAGCCGCAGCGGCTCAGCGGGGTCCGCCCCGCGCCCGGCGCAGCCTGGGTCCACCCGCGTGTCCTTCAACTGGTCGAAGATGCGCAGCAGCGTCGGCCAGTTCTTGCGCGGCTCGATGGTTCCCACGCCCAGGATGAACGGCCCCCGCAACCCGTACTTCTCGCGCACCCTCGTCAGCGCCGCGTCGTCCTGTGTCACGCCGAACACCGGGTCCGCCGCCTCATAGATGACGCTAATCTTGTTCTGGTTGACTCCAAGAAGCTGAATCAGGTCCCGCTTGGTGGCCTCCGATACCGCGATGACGTGGTCGGTGCGCTTCATGGCGTCGTCAATCTGGCCGTAGTAGCGCGCCGCCTCTTCGGTCAGGAAGTGCGGGAAGCGCAGGAAGTGGAGGTCATGCACCGTAACCACCGAGCGGCACAGCCGACGCATGGGCGGGATGAAGTCCGGGCTGTGCAGCAGGTCCAGGTTGAGGAACAGCAATTCGAGGGGCAGCGCGAACTGCTCGAAGCGGTTGTGGGCGGGCGTCCACAGCGGCCGCCAGGGAAACGGTACCCCCTCCACCGCCGTCGGCTCCTCCTTGCGGCTCTGGAGCAGGACAATCTCATCCTTCACGTCGAGACTCGCCAGCCCTTTTACCAGGCGGCGGATATACTGGCCGATGCCCGCGCCCGTGTAGTAGACCATCCGCACATCAATGCCGATACGCATGAACGTTCCTTCGTCGTTCGTAGGACCCTGCCGTCAGCCGTCTATTATAACGCGGCCAGGGGCGATTGGGCCAATTCGGACACGGCAGCGTCCTCTCTTTTGCCCCAACTGGCGACGTGGGTTATAATGGGGGGACGGACAGCCGCCATCTTTGTGTGGAGCAGCGGATGCAAATCAGCGATGTGGAACAGCGTTTAAGCTTTCTGGATACCGAACACCGCCGCGAGCGGGCCGACCTTGACCGGCTGCGGGGGCAGGCACAGAGCCAGGCCACCGCCCTGACCGCCCTCTCGCAGCGGTTTGCCGAGTTAGTGACCGAGGTCCAGGCGACCCAGTCGCGCCTAGCCGACCTGGAGACCTTCCAGGACTCGCTCACCAACCTACGGACCGAACTGCTGGGTCTGGTGGAGGCGGAGAGCCACCGCACCCGCTCCAGCGTTGAACGCCTCCAGGGCGACGACCAGGCGGCCACCCGGCGCGACGAAGACCTGGCCCAACGGGTGCAGGGGGTGAGAACCGACCTGGACCGCGCCGTGCTGGACGTGGCCGACCTGCGTAAGAACGATACGGGCCACGCCAGCGGTGTGACCTCCCTGGCGCAGCAGGTCCAGGAGATGCGCGCCGACCTGGACCGCGCGGCGGCCGAGGTGACCGACCTGCGCAAGAATGATACTGTCCATGCGACCGGCCTCACCGCGCTGGCGAAACAAGTGCAGGGGGCGACCGACTCGACCCTGAGCCTGGCGCGGCAGACGCAGACCCTGGGCGCGGCCGACGGCCAGCACAGCGAGCGTCTGACCGCCCTGGCCGACCAGGTGCAAACGTTGTTTGACGATGTCAGGGCCACCCAGACCCGCGTGGAGGGGCTTCAGCCGCGTATCGAGACCCACACCGAGGAGGCCGCCAACCTGTACCGTCTGGTGCAGGGCCTGGAAGAGCGGCTCACGGCGGCCCAGGGGCTGACGGCCGAGGTGCGTGACCGCCTCGACCGCCAGGGCGACGCCATGGTCGAAGTCGGCCGCGCCCTCCAGGGCCTGCGCGCCGACCTCAGCGCGACCCAGGGCCAGCTCATCAAGTTCCCCCAGATCGAAGCGGCGCTCGAACAGGCCAAGACAGAGTTGACGACCCTGATCCGCGACTACCGCGCCCAGAACCAGGCCGAACTCGAGCGCGCCCTGCGCGAGCGCCTCGAAGACCGCCAGCATACGAGCCAGGCGCTGGCCGTGCTCCAGAAGGGCCTGGAGCCGATCCCCCCCATCCAGGACCGCCTGGGGCAGCACGAGCGCGAGGCCGCCCGCCTCAACGGGCTGCTGGCCCAACTGGACGCCCGTCTGGGTGACCTGGCGCGCGAGATGGGGCAGCGCGTGGACCCCATCCCCTTCCTCGATGAGCAGCTTCAGAAGCACGACCTACGGCTTGGCCTCGTGGAGCACGATGTCGCGGAGGTGGGCCGCAAGCTCGACGCCAGGGTGGCCCCCATCCCCTTCCTGGACCAGGGCCTCCTGGCCGTCACCAAGCGGGTGGACATGGTCGAAGCCCTCCAGCCCGGCTACACGCAGCGCCTCGACCAGCACCAGGGCCGCCTCCAATTCCTGGACGAGCGCGATAACACCCACGCCGACCGCCTGGACCAGGTGGAGTCGCGCCTGCCGGGCTTTGTCCGCGCCGACACCGAACTGCTCGAAAAGGTCGAATTCCTGGAGGAGTGGATCCAGCGGACGGCCACGCGCCTGGACGAACTCCAACGCTTTGAGGACGAGCTGCGCCGCACCCTGGCCGAGGTGGTCGAGGCCGAGAAGGTGCGCGACACCCACCGCGAGCAGCGCATGGCGGGCTGGGCGGAGGAACTGGTTGCCCACCGCCAGCAGATGGTCGTCTGGCAGAAGGTCCTGCGCGGCTACGAGGAGCATCACCTGGGCGTCAACCGCCTCACGGCGGCGCTCCAGGACCAGGCGACCCAGATGGACCAGCAGCAGCGCGCCAGCCTCGAAGCCCACCGTATCGAGGCCGAGAAGATACGCCGCGAGGTGGCGGAGTGGCAGGGCGACGTGGACAAGCGCTGGGCGCTGTTCTTCAAGCAGCGCGACTGGGACTGGAAAGAGCAGAAGCGCGTCAACGAGGAGCATGCAGCCTTCCTGGCCCGCCTGGAGACCTGGCGCACGAGCGATGTCCAGACGACGACCGACCTGGCCGCGCGGCTAGACATCAAGGACCGTGAACTCCTGATGCGGATTGAAGACCTGTGGGAAGTCGAGGAGGCCGCGCTCCAGCGCCGCCTGGGCGAACTCAAAGAGTGGCTGGGCGAGGTCCAGGAGTCTAAGTCCAAGTCGCCCAAGCCGCGCGTCCCGAAACCCGGTGAGAAGGTGGTGGGCGCCGACCCCCGCTACCGCCGCCCCTGACAGAGGTCAGTAGTCAGTAGTCAGTAGTCGGTAGACAGTAAGCAGTCACTAGTGGGCCAGCCACTGACCGTCGACTACCAACTACCGACTACCGACTACCGACTACCGACTACTGACTACTGACTACCGACCACCGACTACCGACTACCGACTACCGACTACCGACTACTGACGACGGAGTTCGGATGAGCGACAAGGCGGCGAAAGCGCCGGAGACGAAGCGCACACCTGACCAGGAACACAAGCCCCGCG
>CAZFUK010000600.1:0-3540 GCA_964522005.1 uncultured Anaerolineales bacterium
TTTCGTATGGCCTGTACGTCGAGACCATGACCTCGGGCAACACGAATTACGCGGTCTACACCAACGGTGGCACCCAGAGCTACTTTGGCGGGCCGGTGGCGATTGGCGGCGGCTCGGCTATTCAAAAAGTGCTGTACGCCTCGGCCACCTACGACCCTCCCAGCACAACGACGGGCAACGCCTGGACAACGACGATTACCGTGACGGGCGCGGCGGTGGGCGACGTGGTGCTCATCAGCCATTCGTCCATCACAACGGGCGACTGGAATGTCTATGGCTACGTGTCGGCCGCTGACACAGTGCGGGCGTGCGGGCGCAACAACACGGGCGGTACGGTGGACCTGGCGAGTGGCACGCTCCGCGTCACCGTGGTCAAGATGTTCTAGCGAAAGGAAGCTATGACCAACAGCCTTACCCCGGTCCAGGCGTATCGCCTGGCGGTGCTTCAGCAGCAGCAGGCGGCGCTCACCGCCGAGATTGAGACGACGCTGGGCCTGCCCGTCGGCTCGATTGGACGGACGCACGCCATCACGGGCGACATGACGGTGGTCGAAGTGCAGCCCCTCAGCCCGAAGAGCGTGCCGTGACCTACGGCGCGGCCGTGGCCTACGGCGACGCGCGGCGGCCCTATGGGGCGGTCGGCGGGCCGCAGACGTGGACGCTGTCGCTGAGCGGGTCCGTGGCCCCTACGGGGTCGCTGGCCCGCGCGACGACGCGGTCGCTGGCCGGCAGCCTGCCGAGTAGCGGCGTCGTCACCCGGCAGGCCACTCACCGGGTGGCGGGCACCCTGCCCAGCGCGGGGGCGCTGACCCGTTCGTCGGCCCGCCGTCTGAGCGGCGCGCTGCCCTCGGCGGGGTCGCTCGCCCGACAACCGGCCCGCACACTCGCGGGGTCGCTCGCCTCGGCGGGTGGTCTCACGCGGCAGGGCGGCAAGGCGCTCGGCGGGGCGGTCACGTCGAGCGGGGGTCTGACCCGTCAGACGGCGCGGCGGCTGAGTGGCGGGGCGACGCCCACGGGCAGCGTCATGCGGCAGACGGCCCGCGCCCTGGCCGGGTCGCTGCCCTCGACGGGGACGCTCGCCCGGCAGCCAGGGCGGGCGCTGGGCGGCAGCGTAGCGAGCGACGGAACGGTGCTCACCTCGCGGGTGACGGCGCGGCTGTTGGCGGGAACGCTGGCGAGCGCGGGCGCGCTCCAGAGGGCGTTGACCCGCTCACTGAGTGGGGGCGTGACCCCCACGGGGGCGCTGACGAAGCGGACGGCGCGGGGTCTGGACGGCGCGCTGACCCCGGCGGGCGGTCTGACCCGCCAGGCGCTCAAGCCCCTGAGTGGGGCCGTGGCCTCGGCGGGGCTGCTCGGTCGTCAGGCGGCGCGGACGCTCACGGGGGCCGTCACACCCACGGGCGGCCTGACCCGCGCCCTGTCTCGCCTGCTGAGTGGGACCGTGACGCCGACCGGGAGCCTCGCGCGACAGACGGCCCGGCGGCTGCTGGGCAGCCTGGGCCTGGGCGGGAGCCTGCTACGCCAGCCACGTCCCACCGTGGGCGGCGCGCTCGCCCCCACAGGGAGCCTGCGGAAGCTGGCCCAGCGGCGGCTGAGCGGGACGGTGGCTCTAGGCGGGACGCTCGGCATGACCCGCGTGACCATTCTGCTGCTTACGGGGGCCGTGGCCTCGGCGGGGAGCCTGGCGCGGCAGACGCGGCGGGCGCTCGGCGGGACGGTCTCGACCACGGGCGGCCTCGTCCGGCAGACGGCGCGGCGGCTGAGCGGGGCGGTGGCCCTGGGCGGCGCGGTCCTGCGGACGGCGGGCCGGGCGACTTCGGGCGGGTTGGGTCTGGCCGGTGGGCTGGCCCGTCAGACGCGCAAGGGGCTAGGGGGCGCGCTCGCCCTGGCCGGGCTGCTCATCGCGGTCCGCTTCCGTATCTTGCGGGGGCCACTGCGGTCCAAAGGCCGCGACGGCCACAACCGGGCAGCGGGCGCCGATGGACGCAGCCGCGCCCAGGGCCGCGACGGGCATAGCTCCGGGGGGTATCCATGAGTCGGGCGACGGCCTTCTGGGTGAAACGCGGCGACCGGCTGCCCATGCTCACGGCCACGCTGCGCGACGCGACGGACCTCACCGTGGACCTGACGGGCTGCGCGGTCCAGTTGATCATGGTCAACGCCGACACAGGGGCCGTCAAGGTCAACGCGGCGGGCGCCATCGTCAACGAGACCGCCGGGACGGTCAAGTACGAGTGGGGCGCGACGGACACGGACACGCCAGGGACCTACTACTACGAGTGGCAGGTGACCGACGGCAACGGCAAGCGGTACACCTTCCCGAACCAAGGGAGCCTGGTGCTGGACGTGGTGGACGATTTGGGGTGATGCGATGCCGGTGCGTTGGGAGCTACGCGGGGCGGATGAGATGATAGAGCGCTACGGCAAGTTCGCGCTGGCCGAGGCGCTGGAGGGGCCGTTCGAGCGGGGCCTGCTCCGCATGCAGGCCGATATGGCCCGCTACCCCGCGCCGCGCACGGGCAGCCGCTACGTCCGCACGGGGACACTGGGGCGACGGTGGACCGAGGCCCGGCCCACGATTACCCCGCTTCAGGGGCGAGTGGTCAATAACACCAAGTACGGCCCGTATGTGCAGCGTGACCCCAGCCAGGGGCGACCGAGCCAGGCGCGGGTCCACCAGGGGCGGTGGCAGACGGATGTGGCGGTGATGAACGAGCATCAGGGACCTATCGTGACCGACTGCGAGCGAACGATTGAAAAGGCGTTGGAAGGATGACATTCTACACACCCAAGCCCGGCGCGCCGGCAGAGCGCGGACAGGATGAGCCAGGAGCCGAGGAGTCGCGCCCGTTGATTGCGGACCTGCGGACCTACCTGGAGCGAGAGCGGCGGCGGGCCATTGAGAGGCTGCGCGACCTGGACGACCTGTTGGGGCGGCCTCAGACGCTCGGCCCGCGACGGAAGCGAGAGCAGGGCTAAGCACGACACTCGGCGAGCGGGGGAGACCCCGCCTCGGATAAGCGCATATGTCGCAGGGAGACCAGCGGCGGAACTTGGAGCCAGTGGACAGCCACAGGTTCCGAGGACCGCCGCGTTTTGATTGGGGAGGAGGTGGCTATGCTGGAGGCGACCAAGCGGGGGGCCAGGCACAGCAAGAAGGACCTGGCGATGCTGAAGGAAATCAAGGACCACGCGGCCACGATTGGCGAGCACGCCTCGGCGTTGGGCGCGGAGGACACCGAGACGGTGGAGGATGAGGAGAAGAGCATCCAGGCCAACGACGAACTCGGAACGATGAACGATGAACAGAGGACGCCAGAGACACCCGTTCTGCGCTCCTCGGTCCCTGCTCAGCGTTCATCGCTGCCGCCTCACCCGTACCCGATCAAGGTGCTCAAGGCGGACGAGGCGACGCTGACGGTCGGGGGGTACGGCGTCGTGTTCGGCGGCAAGGACCTGATGGGTGATACCTTCGATGCCCAGACCGACTTCTGGCTCGGCGTGATGAATTTCTCGGATTGGAATCAGACCGCCGCGATC
>CAZFUK010000601.1:0-1820 GCA_964522005.1 uncultured Anaerolineales bacterium
AGCGGCCCGGACGGCGACGCCAGGCGTGATTCAGGAGATCAGCCGCTCGGTCAGTGAGATGTCGGCGCGGCGGCACGGGGCGCTCATCGTCCTGGAGCGCGACACGGGCCTCCAGGACATCGCCGACACGGGCGAGAAGCTCGACGCGGCCGTGTCCGCCGACCTGCTGATGACCATCTTTTTCCCCAAGACCGCCCTCCACGACGGGGCGGTCATTGTGCGGGGTAACCGCATCGTGGCGGCGCGGGCCGTGCTGCCGCTGGCGACGGGCCGCGAGCCGGACCAGCACCTGGGCACACGCCACCTGGCGGCGATTGGCCTGACCGAGCGCACCGACGCCATTGTCGTCGTCGTCTCCGAGGAGACGGGCATCATCTCCATGGTGCGCAACGGCATCATCCGCCGCCGCCTGGACGAGGGCCAGGTCTCGCGCCTGCTCTACCGCTGGCTCAACCCGCAGACGGCGTCCGCCCCGGACTGGTTCGCCCGTTTGCTGCGGTCGCAGAACGGCAAGGGGGGCGGCGGGGATGAGACACCGCCGAGCGAGGAGGACGCCGCGCCTGAGTCGGCCAAGCTGGAGAGGCAGGAAGGATGATACGAGCGTGGCTCGGCAACGCCGGCTCGGCCATCCTGGCGATTGTCCTGGCGTTGATGGTCTGGTTTGTGGCCGTCAACGAGACCAACCCCCTGCAGGAAGGCGTGTATCCCCCCGGCGGTATCCCCATCGAAGCCATCAACACCCCGGCCGGCCTTGACATCTACGGCGGCATGCGCGAGCGCGCCCAGGTGCGGCTGCTCGCGCCCAAGAGCTTTTGGGACGCCAGCCCGTCGAGCGATTTCAGGGCCTATGTGGACCTGAAGGACCTGGAGCCGGGCATCCACAGTGTGGCCGTCGAGGTGCTGTGCACGTGGTGTGAAGAGAACCGCGCGCGCATTGTCAGCGTGACGCCGAGCCGCATTCCGGTGCGGCTGGAGGAACGGGCCGTGCGAGCGGTCGAGGTCCAGATTACGCTGATTGGCGAAGCGGCCCTGGGCTTCCGCCTGCGGCCGCCGATCATCACGCCGCGCCAGGTGACGATCAAGGGGCCGCGCTCGGCCGTGGAGGCCGTGTCCCAGGTGCAAGGCTCCCTGTTTGTCAACGTCGCCCGCCTCTCGTTCGACCGGGTGGTGACTGTCTTTGCCCTGGACCAGAACAGCCAGGAGGTCAAGGGCCTCAGTATCGAGCCGCCGCAGGTGACGGTGCAGGTGCCGGTGGAGCAGGAGCAGGGCTTCCGCGACCTGGCGGTGGCGGTGGTGCGCGACATCACTCCGGCCAGCGGGTACTGGATCAGCAATCTGACCGTCCAGCCCTCGACCGTCACGGTGAACGGCCCGCCCGCGCTGGTGAACTCGCTGCCCGGCTCGCTCCAGACCCTGCCCATTGTGGACCGCAATGTGACGCAGAGCTTTGAACGCCGCGTGCCGCTGGTGGTGCCCGAAGGCGTCACCGTGGTCGGGCTGAGCGACCCGTCGGTGCTGGTGCGGGTGGACGTGGAGGTCGAGCGCAGCGGCCGCACCATTGAGCGGACGCCCCAGATCCGTAACCTGGCGCCCGGCGCGACGGCCATCGTGTCCCCCCCGCGTATCCAGGTGATTCTGTCGGGGCCGATTCCCCTGCTGCGCGACCTGGACCCCGAGCGTGACCTGAACGTGTTCGTGGACCTGGGGGGACTGCCGCCTGGGGTGCACAGCGTGGCCGTCCAGTCGAGGGTCGCGCCGGACGCGCTCCAGACACGGCTGGTGCCGGAGCGGGTCGAGGTGACGATTGTCGCGCCGACCCC
>CAZFUK010000601.1:1920-3534 GCA_964522005.1 uncultured Anaerolineales bacterium
TCCAGACACGGCTGGTGCCGGAGCGGGTCGAGGTGACGATTGTCGCGCCGACCCCGACGCCCCAACCGACGCCCCAACCGACACCCCTGCCGTAGGCGGGCGCGGCAACCGCGCCCCAACCGACACCTCTGCCGTAGGCGGGCGCGGCAACCGCGCCCCAACCACCGCGCCTTCCTATCTTTGCACAAAAGACATCGGCCTGGAGTCCACTGTGTCACGAGTGGAAACTCCAGGCCGATGGCTCTGAGAGGTTAGGACAGGGAGGTTAGAACCTATCCTAGGGCTTAGTTTAGCGGTGTCAGATTAAGCCAGCCTTAAGCGCGCATAAATCCTGGGTGAAAAACGCGGCTAGTGGGACGAGATGGTGCGCAGGATGTGGCCCTCGGCGTCCGTGACGACGCGTACGACGCACACCATGCGGCCCGCGCCCAGGTCCACCGTGGTGCGAAAGGTGAACACGGCCTGGTCGGGGGTCTGACCGGGGGCGGTGCGGGGCGCGACGCCGCGCATGTACGGGAAGCGCTTGACGACGTAAGAGGTCACGCGCTGGACCAGGGGGTCGGCGGCCGGGGCCGGCCGGGTAGCCAGGTGGGCGGCTTGCGACATACGTACCTCCTTGCGGCGCATCGAAACGTGAACCCACGCCCCGATGCGCCGCCTGTCAACCGCGCGCCGCATGCGAGCAGAGTCCGGCGGCGGCCCGGGCAGCGAGCGAGGGCCGCGCCGGTCGGGAGAGGGCGCGTCGAACGGGAGCGCGACGGCCCGGCAGGACACGCGGCGCGCGGGATGGATGATGCAGGGTGGACAGGGGGTTCACTGACCCGAGGGACGGTCGGTAAGCCGCGCCGGCCGCCTCTTCCATAGCAGCCTACCGGCCGTCCCGCCGGTCAGTGAACCCGGCTTACGTTACACAGCCGCCGCGACGAGGCGCAGCGAGGGCGAGGGCGGCGCGATGAGCCGGCGCGCCGGGTCTAGGCTGCTGGCGATCAGGATGACCTGGACGCGGTCGCCCAGCCGCTCGTCTACCAGGATGCCGAAGCGGATGTCGGCGTCGGGCCGCGCCGCGCTGGCGATGACGTCCACGGCGGCCTGGGCTTCGAGGATGGGCAGGTCGGGGCCGGCGGTGATGTTCACCAGGACGGCCCCCGCGCCCTGGACGTCAATGGGGTCCACCAGCGGGCTGGCCAGGGCCGAGCGAGCCGCCAGGACGGCCGCGCCCGCGCCCCGCCCCTGGCCGATGGCGAGCAGGCCGGCGCCGGCGTTGACGAGCAAGGCGCGCAGGTCGGCCAGGTCGAGGTTGATGAGGCCGGCGTGGGTGACCAGTTCGGAGATGCCCTGGATGCCCTGGCGCAGCACGTCGTCGCCGACGCGGAGGGCCATGTCGAAGGTCAGGCTGCGGTCTACCAGGTTCGCCAGGCGGTCGTTGGAGACGATGATGACGGTGTCGGCGGCCTCGCGGAGTTGGGCCAGCCCTTGCTCGGCCACGCGCAAGCGGCGGGTGCCCTCCCAGGCGAAGGGCCGTGTCGCTACGGCGATGGTCAATGCGCCCATGGAACGGGCGATCTGCGCGATGACGGGGGCCGCGCCGGTGCCTGTGCCGCCGCCTAGCCCGAC
>CAZFUK010000602.1:0-3528 GCA_964522005.1 uncultured Anaerolineales bacterium
GAGCAAGCCATGACCACCAACACGCCCGACCGCGACATCATTGGACGGCTGGCGCAATCGGCTGAGTTCCGCGCCGCCATCCGCGACGCGCGGCTGATCATCGCGGGCCTGCTGCTGGCGTCCATCGTCGTCATCGCCGGACTGGAGCCTCAGCCGTGAACAATCTGCCCGCCGACGACGAAGCCGCCTGCTGGCATCGCTCCTGGCTCATGGAGTACGAGGCATGGCGCGACTACCTGGACACGTTCCCGCGCTCCGCGCGGCGCATCGCCTTCGACGAGGCGGTTGAGGCGTCGCGGGACCGATGCCGCGCCGACCGCGTGACGATGCACCCGATCTGCTACGCCTACACTGGCGACCGCCCCTGGTTCCTGAAAGAGAGGATAGCGCCATGAGTGAGACCCGCCTGCTGAACGTCGCCCTGAACTACGCCCGCGCGCGCCACGCCTACCGCAAGGCCGTGGTGCAAGCCATCGCCGGTGACGACGACGACGTGGCCCGCCGCGACCACGCCTACAACGCTATGGAGTTCGCCGCCGACGTGCTGGAGCGCGCGGGCCTGGAGCACGACGCGCAGCACAGCCTGCCCGCGTTGGACACCGCCACGCCTCGCCCGTGGCAGCCGTCGGAAGGGAGCGCCGCATGACCGCTATGATAGACGCACCCGCGCCCTACGCCGTCGCCCCTGGCGCTGGCGCCGACGTCGAGGGCCTGCGCCTTCACCTGATGACGCTCCTGGCGCAACTCTCTGAACTGGAGATGCGCGCCCAGCAGCCGCATCGCAAGAACGCCCGCGCCCTGGTCGCTGAGGCCCAACACGACTACGACCAGGCCGCCCGCGAGGTCAACGAGCACCGCTACCCCGAGGCCCTGGCCAGCATCGCCCGCGCTTACCGGGTCATCCACCTGGAGATCATGCCCCACCTGGCGCGCTGGGCGGCCGCCACGAACAACCCCGACGAGCGCGAGCGGCTCAACACCCTCGTCGGCGAACTGGCTGCCGTGTTCGGCGACGAGGAGGCCGCCTAGATGGACACCCTGCCCCTGTTCGCCCTCGTCCTGGCCGCCACCGTCATCGGCGGCTGCATCGGCGGCGTCATTGGCTACCGCATGGCGCGCCTGTACTACGTCGCCGTCGCGCAGCGCATGGTGCGCGGGGCCTTCCAGGTCTCCGCCGCGCTGCACAAGGAGGACAGCACCCCATGACACGCCGTTCCTACGTCACCGTCACCGACCAGTTCTGCGGCGCCGGCGGCTCCTCCATCGGCGCGACCGCCGCCGGAGGCGAGCTGGTACTGGCCCTCAACCACTGGGAGCTGGCCATCAAGACCCACAACACCAACTTCCCGGACGCCTACCACGAATGCACCGACATCAGCGCGTGCGACCCGCGCCGCTACCCGTCCACTGACATCCTCATCACGTCGCCAGAATGTACCAACCACTCCCTGGCCCGTGGCCGCGCCCGCCGTCACCAGCAACCCGGCCTGTGGGATAAGCCCGACCCGGCCGAGGAACGCAGCCGCGCCACCATGTGGGACGTGCCCCGCTTCGCCGAGTTCCACCGCTACCCGCTCGTCATCGTCGAGAACGTCGTCGAGGCGCGCAAGTGGATCACCTGGGACGCCTGGCTCCACGCCATGCAGCTCCTGGGCTATGACCACGAGGTGGTCTACCTCAATTCCATGTTTTGCCACCCCACGCCCCAGACCCGCGACCGGATGTACGTCGTCTTCTGGCGACGCGGCAACCCTCGCCCCGACCTGGACATCCGCCCAACCGCCCACTGCCCCGCCTGTGGGCAGGACGTGGCTGCCGTCCAGACCTGGAAGCGCCCGCAACGCTGGGGCCGCTATGGCCGCAACCGCCAGTACATCTACACGTGCCCGACGTGCCGCGACGAGGTGACGCCCTACTACTACGCCGCGGCCAACGCCGTCGACTGGTCCCTGCCTGCCCCACGCATCGGCGACCGCGCCAAGCCCCTACGCGAGCGGACTCTCGAGCGCATCCGCGCCGGGCTGGCTAAGTTCGGCGCCCAGCCGGTGCTGATGGACCACATCCACAAGGCCCGCGACGGACGCGACGGCGACATGGTGTGGCCGGTCACCGTGCCGCAGCGCACCGTCATCGGCCAGCGCACCCACAGCCTCATCGTCCCGCCGTTCCTGGTCTCGACCAACTACTTCCGCGAGGATAGCCAGATCGACGCCCCGTACCCCACCCAGACGACTAGCCAGAGCCACGGCCTCGCCATCCCGCCCTTCCTGGTCAACTACTACGGCACGTCGGATGTTGCGTCTCTCGACGCCGCCCATCCCACCGTGGCGGGCAACCACCACCAGGCCCTGTGCGTCCCGCCCTTCGTCGTCAGCTACTACACCCGCGTCAGCGGCGACAAGGCCGCGCTGGCCCCGTTGACCGACGCCTTACCCGTCCAGCCGGGCCGCCCCGTGCATTATCTGGTGCAGCCCAACGAGACACCCGCCGTCGAGGACTGCGGCTTCCGCATGATCCAGCCCCACGAGATTCACCTGGCAATGGCCTTCCCGACCGACTACAAGGTGCTGGGCAACCAGCGCGAGCAAGTGAAGCAGTACGGCAACGCCGTCACCCCGCCCGCCATGCGCGTGCTGATGGAGCGCTGCATCGCCACCCTTGCCCAGACCGCCGCATAGGAGCATCCCATGACCACCAGCTTCCACCCTGCCACCAACGTCTTCGCCGCTATCGCCGCCGGTCCGACAGACGCCGAGCGCGAGGCCGAACGACAGCGCGCCCTCAAGGCCCGGCTCGCTCGCCAGGACCGCCTTCGCACTGCCGTCTGCGTGACGCCTGAGCCGCCCATCGTGGTCAAGTCGAGGTGAGACGATGACTATCAAGACGCCCGTGCGTATCACTTACAAGGCCAACACTAGAGGATTCGCCAGTTACCCGCATTTCGTAGATGCCGACGGGTATCACGTAGAGTTTAGCGCCCTCGCCGCCGCCCTCAACGCATCGACCGCCGCCCCCGACCTGACGGCGCTGCGCGAGGCACGGGAAAGATCCCGCAGCGCCCAGGCAGACATGGACGGCGAAGTGCCTGGCACGGAGGAGTGGTTCGCGGAAAGGGACGCTGTTCTCGCTGCGCGTGAAGATGTACTGGATGCGGTGGACTTGTTGTTAGAGAAGGACGACACGCCATGACCGAAGACGCCTGGGCCGCTAGTCGTGCCTGGTGGCGGTCGCTGGACAAAGAGCAGCGCGGTGTTCTCATCCAGGCATTGTATGAGACGCAAGGCGAACCGCCGTTGGGTTATCCGTCCGTTCCTCTGACCGACGTACCGACGTGGATGAAAGATCATCGCTATCTTGCTTCTGGCTGCGCTGAGCATCGCCAGCCCCGCGCAGCCCGCCGAGGCTACCGGCGTCATCGACCCATGCCCCCAGATGTGGGATGCCGTGCGCGGCCTGTACGGCGGCTGCACCGTGTTCCTGCCCGCCGTCGTCGTCTGCGACGGTTGCCTGAGCGCCTGGCCGGTGTGG
>CAZFUK010000603.1:0-3511 GCA_964522005.1 uncultured Anaerolineales bacterium
CTGCTCAAGCTCTGGGCCGCCCTGGTCGCCCCGCCGCCCGGCCTGGCCCAGAGCGAGTTCGCCCTCCGCTTCCTCTCCGCCGCCGTGTCCCTGCCCATGCTGCCCCTGGCCGCCCTGGCCGCGAGCTGGCTATTCGGGCGGCGGGCGGGCCTGATCGCCGCCTGGCTCATGGCGACGGCCCCCGTGCACGTCTACTACGCCCAGGAGTTGCGCATGTACGCCCTGGCGTCGCTCCTGGCGCTGGCCTCTACCGTGTGCCTCGTGGGCTGGCTGCGCCGGGGTGGCCGGCGCTGGCTCGCCGCCTACGCCGTCGTCACCCTGCTCGGCCTGTATACCCACTACGGCGTCTTCTTCATCCTCCCCGCCCATGCCCTCACTGTCTTCCTGGTAGGGATAAGGGACAAGGGGCCAGGGACCAGGGAGCCATCCTCCGCCTTCCGCCTTCCGCCTTCTGCCCTCCGCCTTCCGCCTTCCGCCTTCCGCCTTCCGCCTTCCGCCCTCTCCTGGCTTGGCGTCATGCTGGCTCTCGCCGTCGCCTATCTGCCGTGGGTCGTCGGCCAGGCGCGCTATCTGCTCGGCCACGCCAGTCAGAAGGGGTGGACGTGGCGACTGGCCGACCTGGGCGGCATCGCCTGGCGCGGTCTGGTGTCCTACACCGCCGGGCTGACCCTGCCGACGGGCGAGGCGTGGGCCGTGGCCCTCAGCCTCGTGCTGGGGTTGATGGGGATAGCGGTGCTGACGCAGGAGGGGGACCCCTCCCCCGACCCCTCACCTGCAAAGGGAGGGGAGTCTTCCCCCCCCTTCCCTCGTAGGGAAGGGGGCCAGGGGGTTAGGTCGGAGGCCCTGCTGCTGGCGGCGGGCGTCGTGTCGCCGCTGCTGGTGGGGTGGCTCGCCAACCCGGTCATGCCCTTCTTCCACGAACGCTTTGTCCTCATGGGGGCGGCGGTTCTGCTGATCGCGGTGGCGGGCGGGCTGGACTGGCTGTGGCGACGCCCCCTGGCAGGGCTGGTCGGCACGCTGCTCGTCCTCGGCGTCAACGGCGTCGCGCTGGACCACTGGTACTTCGACCCCCAGTACATCAAGAGCGACTACGGCCAGGCGCTCCGTGCGCTCTACGCCCAGGCGCGGCCCGACGACACGATTCTGCTGAACAACACCGAGCAACTGCCGCTGTTTACCTTCTACCACGTCGAGGGGCCGGGCCGGCCGACCTGGGCCGCCCTGAGCAACGACGACGTCTTCACCGCCGAGAGCACGGACCGCCGCCTGAGCCGCGTTACGGCCGGCCACGACCGCGTCTGGCTGATCAACTACGGGGCCAAGGCCGTCTACGACCCAGAGTCGCACGCCGAGCAGTGGCTGGCGGCCCACGGCTTCCGCGCCCTGTTCCGCTCGGGGCGCGGCTTCGAGGTCGCCCTGTACATCCTGGCCGACCGGCTGCCGCAGACGCCGACGGTCGCCGCGCCGGTGCAGTTCGCCGACGGCGTGCGCCTGCTGGGGGTGGACCTCCAGCCGCAGCCGGCTCAGCCGGGCGCCTCGCTGCTGGTGACGCTGTTCTGGCAGGCCGCGCGCACGCCCCAGGCTCGCTATACCGTCTTCTGCCATCTGATAGACGCGGGGGGCGGCCTGGTGGCGCAGTTCGACGGTGAACCGGCCGGGGGCGCCGCGCCGACGACGGGCTGGCAAGCGAACGCGACGGTGATAGACCGCCGCGCGCTTGAACTGCCGCCTGACCTGCCGGCCGGGGAGTATACCCTGCGCGTGGGCCTCTACACCTGGCCCGACCTGACCCGCCTGTCCGTCCAGGACACGGCGCTGCCGGTGGTGGACTCAGCGGTTAGCGTGGCGTCGGTTGACGTCGCCCCCCAGTAGTTGTCTCTTGGAATCATAAATGACACTAAGACACGAAGACACGAGGGGATAACCATTTATTCTTCGTGTCTTCGTAGCCTTGGTGCCCTTGGTGACTCCCATGTGGGCGAGAACTTCGGCTGGAAATCCCTACTCGACTTTGACGGCGCGGACGATCAGGCGGGTCGAGTCGAAGCTGAAGGCTTCGCCGTCCCAATCGCCCCAGGTGTCGGCGGGGTCGAGGCCGGCGCGGCGCAGCATCGCATGGAGTTCGGTGGCGGTGTAGGCGCGGATGGTGTGGTAGCGCTCGCCCTCCTCGCCGTCGGGCGTCCGGAAGCGTTCGAGCACCGTGGTGCGCCCCTTGATCGCGTCGAACAGGCGCAGCGTCCAGACAAGGGTGCCCTCGTCGGTCTCGTACCAGTCGTGCTGCTGGTACTCGCGCACGACATAATCGCGGTGGAGCGTCTCGATGAGGAACTGGCCACCGGGCTTGAGGGCTTTCGCCACCTGGCGCAGCACCCCCTCGTTCTCGTCATCCGAGAAGTAGCCGAACGCCGTGGTCAGGTTGATGACGGCGTCGAAGACGCCCTCCCAGGGCAAGGAGCGCATGTCGCCCTCGACCCACGTGACGGCCACCCCCGCCGCCTCCGCCGCCTGGCGGGCGTGGGCCAGCAGCGCGGGCGAGTAGTCCAGCCCGGTGACCCGGTAGCCCAGCCGCGCCAGTTCCACGGTGTGCCGCCCCTGGCCGCAGGCGAGGTCCAACACCTCCGCGCCAGGGGGAAGACCCAGGAAGCCGGCCACGGCCCGCGTCTCGTAGGCGTTGTGTTCGAGGGTAAAGCTGGCCGAGAAAACGTCCAGGTACCGCTCGTCAAAATAGTCAACCCACCAGGGCATAGCGACCTCCAGGCTTCACGTGTGACTCGGTGCGAGCAAGGATTATACCCCTGTCCCGCCCGGACGCCAGACCGGCGGCAAATTCGCGCTGCCAGGTAGTAACGTAGGTTGGCTACCGACGTTTTGATAGACAGGCCCGTCTTGCCCCACAAGGAAGTACCATGTTGACGACCCCGAGTCTGTCCCACGCTCTTGACCCGCTGCCCCTCAGCGGGCCGCGCCGCCTGTCGCCCACCGACGTGTCGCAGTTTATCCGCCTGGAGCAGTGCGAGCGCTATCTGCGCCTGCAACTGACCGGTCGGGCGCGCGGTCAGAGGTTTATGACTGAGTACGATGTCACGCCCCAGGCAATGACGCCCTTGCTGACGGTGGCCGGGCGCGAGTTCGAGGAGCGCGTCGAGCGGGCCGTGGCCGCCGCCTATCCGACGCTCAACCTGGCGGCGACGGCGAGCCACGCGCACCGCGAGCCGGACAACGAGCGGGTGGTCGAGATCGCGCGCGGGCTGAAGCCGGGCGAGACGCTGGTCCTGTTCCAGCCGCGCCTGGTCGTCCTGGTGGCGGGCTGGCAGTTGCGTGGCGACGCCGACATTGTGCGGCTGGCGCGGGACGCGGCGGGCGACCTGCACGTCCTCATCACCGACATGAAAAGCTCGGTCGCCGTCAGGGTGGAGCACCGCCTCCAGGTCGCGTTCTACCACACGATGCTGGCGCACCTCCTGGATGAGGCAGGCGTGGCGTATGCCGACATGGGCACGGCCATTCTGTA
>CAZFUK010000604.1:0-3505 GCA_964522005.1 uncultured Anaerolineales bacterium
TGCGGACCGCATCCACGCGGCCTGTGGCAATCACGAAGGGTTCGTGGAGGGGGACATTGAGCGGGGCCGCGTCGAGGGCGACAATGGTGGTGGGGGTGGTCATAGGTCAGGAGGCGGTCCGTAGACCTGACAGGTTTTCAAAACCTGTCAGGTCTACTTACCTACGCCGTTAGCTCGCGGCGGACGTTCTGCTCGATAAAGGCGACGATGTCCCGGGTCGAGGCGCCTGGGCCAAAGACCGCCGAGACCCCCATCTCCTTGATGACCGTGATGTCTTCGTCGGGGATGATGCCACCGGCGACCACCAGGACGTCGTTCATCCCGTTCTGGCGCAGCAGTTCCACAATGCGCGGGAACAGCGCCATGTGCGCGCCGGACAGGATGGACAGCCCCACGACATCCACGTCCTCCTGGAGCGCCGCCTCGGCAATCATTTCGGGCGTCTGGCGGATGCCCGTGTAAATCACTTCCATGCCCGCGTCACGCAACGCGCGGGCGACCACTTTGGCCCCCCGGTCATGCCCGTCCAGACCCGGTTTCGCCACCAGCACACGAATTTTACGATCCATACTTTACCTCCACCACTGAATGAGGAGTGGCAAGCAGGATTATACCGCCGGTGGGGGCAGAACGCCAAACCAGGGCCAGGGCGATTTGGCCCACGGCTCGCGGGCGGGTTACAATTCCAGGGGTCAGGCATGCGAGATGCTGTAGGCGGTGTATTACCAGTGTAGTACATTCGACCCCCCTTGCCTCCCCCCGCCAGCGGGGGGACAGGAGGGGGGATTGGTCGTAGGAGGCAGTATGCGCGTCTGGGCTATCCTTGTTTTACTCGCCGCGCTCCTGGTGGGCTGCCAGGTGAGCGGCGACACGTCGAAGGCGACGACCGTTCCGCCCACCACTGTCGCCAATACAGGCGGCGCGGCACGGGTCACGCCGACGCCCTTCCCCACCGCCAACCTGCCGGCGGTCAAGTCGCCGGCCTGGGCGCGCAACGCCGTGATGTACCAGATTTTCGTGCGCAGCTTCTACGACGCCAACGGCGACGGCGTGGGCGACCTGGCGGGTATCACCCAGAAGCTCGACTATCTCAAGGACCTGGGCGTGACCGTCATCTGGCTGACGCCCATTTTCCAGTCGCCGTCGTACCACGGCTACGATACAGTTGACTACTACAAGATTCAGCCGGCGTTCGGCACGCGCGAGGACCTGGCGCGGCTCGTCGCGGAAGCTCACAAACGCGACATCCGCGTCCTGCTCGACTACGTGGTGGCGCATACCTCCAACCAGCACCCGTACTTCAAGGACGCCTTCGGCAACCCGGCCTCGCAGTACAGCGAGTTCTACCGCTGGACCAACGACCAGCACACCACCTATGAAGGCTTCGCTGGCCTCAAGGACATGCCGACGCTCAACCACAAGAGTGAGGCCGTCCAGAAGTACCTGATTGACATCGCCAAGTACTGGCTCGACCTGGACGGCGACGGCAACTATAAGAACGGCGTGGACGGCTTCCGCGCCGACTACGTCCTGAACGCGCCCCACGAGTTCTGGAAGCGGCTGCGCCAGGAGGTCAAGGCCGTCAACCCGGACGCGCTGCTGCTGGCCGAAGCGTGGAAGGGCAACGTGCGCGAGATTGAGCCGTACCTGGAGGACGAGTTCGACGCCGTGTTCGACTTCCCGCTGTATAGCTCGCTCCAGGGCAGCCCGGACAAGGTGGGCGATGGCGTCCTGCCGGGTGCCGTCAACCCCGGCATGATGGCGATTGACCTAATCGCGCCCACCCTGTTCTACCCGCCGGGCGCGATTAGCGTCGGCTTCATCAACAACCACGACACCAACCGCGCCATGAGCGACTTCAAGGGCGACATGGCCCGCGCCAAGACGGCCGCCACCTTCCTGATGACCGCGCCCGACACGCCCATTGTCTACTACGGCGAGGAGATTGGCATGCAGGGCGTCAAGGGGCCGGAAGGCGTGTGGGACATCACCCGCCGCGAGCCGATGGACTGGTACGCGGCCGAGGCCGGGCCGGGCATGCCGACGTGGTGGAAAGAGGCGAGCCGCAACAACAAGGCGGCCGACGGGGTGTCGGTGGAGGAGGAGCAGGGCAAGGCGGACTCGCTGCTGGAACACTACCGCAGTCTCATCAAGCTGCGGCGGTCCAGCCAGGCGCTCCAGTCGGGGCGGGTCGAACCCATCAAGGTGACGGACAACGACAGGGTGTTCGCCTTTGTGCGGCGCACCGACACCGAGGCCGTGCTGACCGTCCTCAACTTCGGGACGGAGCCGGCCAAACTGACCCTTGACCTGAGCGAGACCGGCCTGACGGCGGCCGCCTACGCCGCGACCGACGGCCTGACCGGCAAGGCGGTGGGCGACCTGACGCCGCCGTCTTACGCCGTGCAGTTACCGGCGGCCGGGGGGCAGGTACTCGTGCTAAAGGCTAAGTAAGGACGGCGGGACGGTCACGATACCACGCGGCCGTCTTCGAGGTAGAGCGTCTCACCGCTGGCCCGCGCCCGCAGCGCGAAGACCAGCCGCCGCGCTAGCCTGGGGTTGAGGAGGGCCAGCGCCTCGTCCAGGGGGGCGAAGCGCCACGCGGCCAACTCCCCCGGCGGCAGGCTGATACCCTGCGCCTCGGCGTCCGCGACGGTCCCGCCATCGAACAGGAAGTGCATCGCCTCGGTGATCGGCCCGTCTACGGGGCGGTACTCCAGGCAGAGCAGGCGGCCCAGCGGGCGGTTCAGGCCAATCTCCTCCGCCATCTCGCGTTGGCAGGCCGCGTGGGGCGACTCATCGGCCTCGACCGTGCCGCCCGGTACCAGCCAGTCGTCGCGGTAGGTCGGCTTGACGATGAGCACCTCGCCCCGCTCGCTCAGCAGCAGGGCGGCGGCGGCCATGCGTTTTCGGGGTAGGCTGGCATAGAACTCGGCTTCGTTCATAGGCTCTCACTCTAAGACCCTCACCCTAACCCTCTCTCAGAGGGAGAGGGGACTGGCTCAGGGCAGCGCGTCGGTCGGCGTTTGACCCCGGTAGACGGCCTCCAACCGCTCGGCCAGCGTCGGCCAGGCATAGTGCTGCCGCACCCAGGCCCGCGCCTGCCGGCCCAGCGTCGCCCGCCGCTCGGCGTCGTCCAGCAGGGCGACGGCCGCTTGGGCCATCGCGGCGGGCGTCTCGGGCGGCGTCAGCACCCCGCCGCCTACCTCCGCCCCGCCGACGTAGACGGTCGCCTGGCCCACCGCGTCGGCGACGACGGGCACGCCCGCCGCCAGCAGTTGCAGCAGCTTGGCGGGTGACTTGGCGCGGTTGACCAGGGTGTCGTCCAGGGGGTAGAGGGCCAGGTCCGAGGCGGCGAAGATGTCCGGCAGCGCCGCATCGCCCGGCCAGCCCGCGTAGACCAGGGCCTTGAGCGCGGCGTGCCCGCTCGCCTGCGCCAATAACTCCTTCTCCTCGCCGTACAGCCCATTCCCTACCCCGAGAAACCGGGTCTCGGGACGCGCCG
>CAZFUK010000605.1:0-3500 GCA_964522005.1 uncultured Anaerolineales bacterium
TCGCGTAAACCTTCGCACTATTCAGATTCTGGTTGCCCGAGCCCTTCCAGGCCAAAAATAGGCGTCCGTTGTGTGAACCCAGGGCCGGCGCGCGGCTGCTCGAATTAACGAAGGTCTTTTTATTGGAGGGGCGCAGATTGGCGCCACACGCGAAGCCCAGGTGGACGCCGGTGTTGACGGCTCGACGCTCGTCCGGATACGGGTCGAACCGGATCAGGTCCGCAAAGGCAACATCGGCCCGTGTTGGTAGTAGGGTCGTTGACTGGGCGATCGCCGTATCCTTGTACTTTAGGAATTCATCGCTGCCGTAACCACTGTTGAGGAACATCCCCCCCGCAGTCAGCAGGAACGAGGGGGACCGGTAGTAGATCTCGACTCCGCCGCCCGCTGGCTCGCCCGCGGGCAGTGGGGGGCGTGCGCCATGGTAGAAGCGATGTTGGAACGGTGGAATATCTCGGGTCATGGCGAGAATGTAGGCGGCTGTCGGCGGCCGATATGCCGCCAGACCAGCGATTAGCGCCTCCATCCACCAGCTCCTGGGGAATCCAGCAATCGGCTTGCCCTCGCGGTCCATCAGGCCGGCATACATCATAAAGAATCCCGTCACCGGGTCGCCACCAACTGATTCGCGCACGAGATCATTGATCTTGCCGGGGCGGTTCGTGTTCTCTTTCAGCCGGCGAAACGGATTAACCCGCCGCTGTCGGCTGCTGGAGACGGCGAACTTGACCATGATGTAGTCCAGCAGTATCTGCGCACCCGTCCGGATGGACTCATCCCGCGCGAACTCGTGGAGATTGAACAGCGCGTGTAGGGAAAGCCGCTGGTAGGGCCGGGCGTTGAACTCTAGAAAGTCATGCTTGGCAATGGTATGCATGTAGCCGAGCAGCCACTTCGTCAGGCCATTCGCGCGGTTGTCATATTTCGTATCGCCGGTCCGATCCCAGAAGAGCTGGTTCACCAGATATCTGGTGCTGTTGATCATCAACATGTGGTTTTCGGTCTCTGGGAACTGTATGACACGCGCAAGACTATGCGTTTCCAGGTCCGGC
Source organism: uncultured Anaerolineales bacterium (assembly GCA_964522005.1). Taxonomy (GTDB): domain Bacteria; phylum Chloroflexota; class Anaerolineae; order Epilineales; family JAHCIE01; genus JAHCIE01. The sequence continues at coordinate 1,053 of CAZFUK010000605.1, forward strand.
TCATGCGGTCCGACGAGGTGGGATGGCACAAGGGTGTCCAAGATGAAGTTCACATCGTCGGCGGTCAACAGGTGGTGGTATCGGTAAGGGATTATCATCAGCCCTTTGAGCGCCATGTCATAGTCGCCCTCCCGGGTGAAGGGCCCTATATTAACACTGGTGCCCACCTGCTGGTTCCCCTGCTCGAGATTTCTCAGCATCTTGGGGGCTAAGATGCGGCTCAGCTCCTGGCCTTCGGCATGAAACGTGGGATCATCAGAGGCTGCTTGCAGGTGGGCAACCAGCAGCATCGTGTTGTCCTCGCTCGCTTTTACCTTGCCACCCGCAATATTCAGCGGGTGTTCCAGAGCATACGCTCTGGCAACGGCGCTCGCTCGGCTCCTGTGGCTGGCGAATGCCTGGGCAGGCGTACCGTCGATGGCAACGGGGTCGAGAGCAAAGTCGTCGCTCATGTGCTTCGTACCTCTTCCGTGGAGTGTGAACAGGCGCTTCAAGAGAGGCCCTACAGCTGGAGCCAAGCTGCAACAAGGGGTGGGATTATAGGGTCGGTAGGATGGGGAGTCAAATGAGAAGACAGTCGTTAGCTGGGAAAGCTGCCAGGAAATTAACCTAGCCAGCCTCAATGTGTTTCATCTGCCTCACTCCATCTCACCCCTCATCGCTGAACTTGTACCCCACCCCATACACGGTGAGCACGTAGGTCGGGTTGAGGGGGTCCGGCTCGACTTTCCGGCGCAGGTTTTTGATGTGGGAGTCGATGCTGCGGTCGAAGCCGTCGTAGACGACACCGTGTAACCGGTCGAGGAGTTGCTCGCGGGTGAGGGTCTGGCCGGGGTTCTGGGCCAGCGCGGCCAGCAGGGTAAACTCGGTGCGGGTCAGGCGGACGGGCTGACCGGCGCGGCTCACGCGGTGCCCAGCCACGTCAATCTCCAGGTCGCCCACGCGAATCAGCCCGGTCTGACGCACGCCGCCATGCACGCGGCGCAGCACGGCCCGCACGCGGGCGACGAGTTCGCGCGGCGAGAAGGGCTTGGTAATGTAATCATCCGCGCCCAGTTCCAGGCCGATGAGGCGGTCAGCCTCGTCCACGCGGGCGGTGAGCATGATGATGGGCACCTCGGACTCGCGCCGCAGGCTCCGCGCCACGTCCAGGCCGTCCAGCCCCGGCAGGTTCAGGTCCAGTACCACCAGGTCGGGGCGGTCGCGTCGTGCCACGGCCAGCGCCGTCGTGCCGTCGCCCGCCGTCACGACGCGGAAGCCGCCGCGCTCCAGGTAGTCCTGCGCCAGCTTGGCGATCTTCGGTTCGTCGTCCACCACCAGCACCAGCTCGTTCACCCACCCTCCACACCGAGAGGGTTTTGACATGATTTACAGGATTAACAGGATTTGGCTCTTTCGCTCATCATGTTAATCTTGTAAATCATGTCAAAAAACAGGGGCGCCAGGGGAGTACCCGGCGCCCTGTGAGCCATTAGCCTTCCTCGTGGCCCTCGGTGATGTAGCGCTGCTTGATCTCCTGCACCACGCCGGGGTCGGTCAGCGTTGTTGTGTCGCCCAGGACGCGGCCCTCGGCGATGTCGCGCAGCAGGCGGCGCATGATCTTGGCTGAGCGCGTCTTGGGCAGGTCGGCGCTGAAGTAGATGTCGTCGGGGCGGGCGATGGGGCTGATCTTCTGCGCCACCCAGTCGCGCAGGTCCTTCTTGAGCGCCTCAGTCGGGGCGTTGCCCGCTTTGAGGACGACGAAGGCCGAGATGGCCTGGCCCTTGATGGCGTCGTTGCGGCCAATGGTGGCGGCCTCGGCCACGGCCGGGTGCGCCACCAGCGTGCTCTCGATCTCGATGTTGGACAGGCGGTGGCCCGACACGTTGACCACGTCGTCCACGCGGCCTGTCACCCAGTAGTAGCCGTCCTCGTCGCGGCGCGCGCCGTCGCCCGTGAAGTAGACGCCGGGGAAGCGGCTCCAGTAGGTAGCGACGTAGCGCTGGTCGTCGCCCCAGAAGGTGCGCAGCATGGCCGGCCAGGGCTTGCGCAGGATGAGGTAGCCGCCCGTGTTGGGCGCGACCGGCTCACCGTCGCCGTCCACGATGTCGGCCACGACGCCGGGGAAGGGGATGGTCGCCGTGCCGGGCTTGGTGGTGACGTAGCCGGGCAGCGGGGTGATGAGAATCATGCCGGTCTCGGTCTGCCACCAGGTGTCCACAATGGGGCAGCGTTCCTGGCCGATGTTCTCGTGGTACCACATCCACGCTTCGGGGTTGATGGGTTCGCCGACGGTGCCTAGCAGGCGCAGGCTGCTCAGGTCGCGGCGGGCGGGGTACTCCGGCCCCCACTTCATGAAGGTGCGGATGGCGGTGGGCGAGGTGTAGCAGATGTTGATCTTGTACTTCTCGATGATGGCCCAGAAGCGGTCCTTGTCAGGGTAGTCGGGCGTGCCCTCGTACATGACGG
>CAZFUK010000606.1:0-3489 GCA_964522005.1 uncultured Anaerolineales bacterium
AGGAGGCGCCATGGTTCGCTATCTCAAGCACGGCATCAGCGAGGCCGATGCTCACAAGCTGGATGTCCAGGTCCGTACCACCGTCGAGGGGATTCTGGAGCAGATTCGCCAGGGCGGCGATCAGGCCGTCCGCGCCCTGTCCGAACGCTTCGACAAGTGGTCGCCGCCGTCGTTCCGCCTGTCGGACGCCGAGATTGACGAGTTGGTGAGCAGCCTGCCACGTCAGGTGATTCACGACCTGGAGTTCGCCCAGGCCCAGGTGCGCCGCTTCGCCCAGGCCCAGCGCGACGCCCTCCGCGATGTCGAGGTCGAGACGCTGCCCGGTGTCGTCCTCGGCCACAAGAACATCCCGGTCAACAGCGTCGGCGCCTATGTGCCGGGCGGTCGCTACGCCATGGTCGCCTCGGCCCACATGTCCATTGTCACGGCCAAGGTGGCCGGCGTCAAGCGCATCATCGCCTGCACCCCACCCATGAACGGCCGGCCGCCTGCCGCCACGGTGGCGGCGATGGCGCTGGGTGGGGCGGACGAAATCTACATCCTGGGTGGCATCCAGGCCGTCGCGGCCATGGGACTGGGCACCGAGACGATCCAGGCGGTGGATATGCTCTGCGGGCCAGGCAACGCCTACGTGGCGGAGGCCAAGCGCCAGCTCTTTGGGCGGGTGGGGATTGACCTGCTGGCCGGGCCGACCGAAGTGCTGGTCATCGCCGACGACACGGCCGACGCCGAGGTGTGCGCCACCGACCTGCTGGGTCAGGCCGAGCACGGCCCTACCTCGCCCGCCGTGCTGATTACGTTGAGTGAGGACCTGGGCCACGCTACGCTGCGCGAGATTGACCGCCAACTCCAGACGCTCCAGACGGCGGATGTGGCGGGCGCGGCGTGGCGGGACTACGGGCAGGTCATCGTGGTGGATACGCTGGCCGAGGCGGTGGCGGAGGCCGACCGGCTGGCGATGGAGCACGTCGAGGTCCTGACGGCCCACCCGCGCTTCTTCCTGGAGCACATGACCAACTACGGCGCGCTGTTCCTGGGGCAGGAGACCAACGTGGCCTATGGCGACAAGGTGATTGGGACGAACCACACTCTGCCCACCAAGCGCGCCGCGCGCTACACCGGCGGGTTGTGGGTCGGCAAGTTCCTCAAGACGGTCACCTACCAGGAGGTGACGCCCGAAGCCAGCGCGGAGATCGGGGAGTACTGCTCGCGGCTGTGCGAGTTGGAGGGCTTCTGGGCGCACAAAGCCCAGGCCGACCTACGTGTGAAACGCTACGCGCCACAGCCCGCCGAAGCCTAACCCGACATTAGCGAGCCGTTATGTCACTCTCATCGCCGCCTGCCCCGCCCGCGCCCCTGCTCCAGATTCACGACGCCACGGTGGTCAAGGGGCGCGGTAAGCGGGTTCTCGACGCCATCAACATCACCATTGGGGAAGGCGAGCACACCGCCATCTTCGGCCCCAATGGGTCGGGCAAGTCGTCGCTCATCAAGCTCATCGCCTTCCTGCACTACCCCCTCGCGCCCAAGGACGGACCGCCGCCGGTGCGGGTCTTTGGCCGCGACCGCTGGAACGTGTTCGAGTTGCGCCAGCACCTCGGCATCGTCTCACCCGAACTCCACTCCCTGTTCGCCGACCACCGCCACGGCCGGCTCAAGGGGGTGGAGGCCGTGGTAACCGGGTTCTTCGCCAGCTACGGCCTGTTCCAGCATCAGGCAGTCACGCCCCACATGTGGGACCGTGCCCACCAGGAGTTGGCGCTGCTGGACGCGGCGCACCTGGCCGATAAGCCTGTGGAGGAGATGTCCACGGGTGAGGCGCGGCGCATCCTCATCGCCCGCGCCCTGGTTCCCAACCCCCGCGCCCTGCTGCTGGACGAGCCGACGACCGGGCTGGACGTGCTGGCGGCCTACCGCTTCATGGAGACGCTGCGCAAGATTGCTTGCCAGGGCCGCACCGTCCTCCTCGTCACCCACCACGTCGAGGAAATCATCCCCGAAGTCGAGCGCGTCATTCTGCTCCAGGCGGGCCGCGTCTTCCGCGACGGTCCCCCAGGCGACGTGTTGACGACCGAGAACCTCTCGGCCCTGTACGAGGCGCCCATCCATGTGACGGAGGGGGCCAACGGCTACTACCGCGCGGACCTGGGCGAGCAAGAACCATAGACAGAGATACAGAAGGCCCGCACCGAGGTGCAGGCCTTCTGTATCTATCTCAGAACTCTTCCCTTGAGAGGGAAGAGAAGCCTTCACGTTACGCCAGGTGAGGCTGGATCTTGCGCAGCAGGGCGTCCTTATTGTTGAAGCCGACGATTTGCTCGACCACCTTGCCGTTCTTAAACAGGAGCAGGGTGGGGATCGCCATGATGTTGTACTTGAGCATCACGGACTGGTTCTCGTCCACATCAATCTTGGCGACCTTGAGCTGGTCCCCCATCTCGCCCGCCATTTCCTCCAGCACGGGCGCGATGCGCTTGCAGGGACCGCACCACACCGCCCAGAAGTCGGTCAAGACCGGCTTGTCGGACTTCAAAACCTCACTCTCAAACGTCGCATCGGTCACCGCGACTGGCTTTGCCATGCTGAACTCCTCCACACCGCACATCACGCGGTCCATTGGCTGATAAAAGAGCGCCCACTTCAGGCGCCTAGTGGTACGGACGCTTCACTGTCAACGTTTCTTACTTGGACGAGGCCGGCCCGCCGAGCCTCACTTTGAACCCATTCCACCTCGTGGTATAATCTAGAAGAGCCGGATAATCATAAACGAGTTTCTCAATCCCCAGGCCCGACGCTCGCCACGCCGAGCCTGACCAAGCCTCAACGTGGAGGACACGGTGAATTTCGAATATACCCCAGAGCAATTGATGATTCGGGATACAACGCGCGACTTCGCCCAGCGCGCCGTGGCCCCCATTGCCGCGCGCATTGACGAGACGGGCGAGTTTCCGTACGATACGGTCAAGCAGATGGGCGAGTTGGGTCTGCTCGGCCTGATGACCGCCGAGGAGTACGGCGGGGCGGGCGCGGACACCATCGCCTACGTGCTGGCGATGGAGGAGATGTCGAAGGTGTGCGCCTCGCACGCCGTGGTCATGTCGGTCCAGAACTCGCTGGTCAACGCCGGCATCGAGAAGTTCGGGACCGAGGAGCAGAAGCGCGAATTCCTGACGCCGCTGGCCTCCGGGCGGGCCATTGGCGCGTACTCGCTGACCGAACCGCAGTCCGGCTCCGACGCGGGCAACATGAAGACGACGGCGGTCCGCGACGGCGACGAGTACGTCATCAATGGCCGCAAGTCGTGGGTGACCAGCGGCCCGGTGGCTGACTACATCCTGCTGTTCTGCGCCACCGACGCCAGCAAGGGCAGCCGGGGCACCTCCTGCTTCCCGATTGATACCAAGCGACCCGGCTTCAGCCGGGGCAAGACCGAGCCGAAGCTCGGCATCCGCGCCTCGGCCACCTGCGAGTTGATGTTCGACAACTACC
>CAZFUK010000607.1:0-3485 GCA_964522005.1 uncultured Anaerolineales bacterium
CAACTTCTCGGTAGACTAGCTCCGCAGGAGACACCTATGCCCACGTTCACCGTGACTCTGACCCTCAAAGTAACCACGCAGCAGGCCGACGCGGCCAAGGTCAAGACCAAGATCGCCGACCCCAAGGTCCTGGAGCGCATGCAGAACAAAGTCGAGTACGGTACCAGCCAGGTCGAGGTGGTAGACGTAAAGGTCGAGCCCGAGGCATAGAGGATACCACTTGACGGCCCACATCTACGTGATTACACTGTAATTACGATGTAATTACGATTCGATCTAGACCCGACAGGTTTTGTAAACGTGTCAGGTCCGCCAAACCGCTAGTTTTGTGGGAGGTAGACATGAGCGCCGTTACGGAAAAGAGCGTCGTCCAAACACGCATTGTCAAAATCGGCAACTCGCAAGGCATCCGTATCCCCAAGTGGCTGCTTGAGCAAAGCGGACTCGGTGAAAATGTAATTCTAGAAGTGCAAGGCAATCAGATTGTCATTCGCAAAGCCAAGCATCCCCGCGAGGGCTGGGCGGAGCAAGCGAAGCTCATGGCGGAGCGCGGCGACGATAAGCTAGAAGATTGGGATGTTCCTGGTCTCGACTCCTGGGACGAGGAAGAATGGGAATGGTAGTCCAGCGCTTTGATGTGTTCCTGGCAAGCCTGGATCCCACAGTGGGAAGCGAGATTCAGAAAACGCGTCCTTGTGTTGTCATCTCTCCCAACGAGTTGAACCGTCACCTTGCGACAGTGATTGTTGCGCCGATGACAACGGGCGGACAACAGTATTCGTCGCGTATACCCTGTCACTTTCAGGACAGAGACGGTTTTGTCGCCCTCGATCACATTCGTAGTATTGATAGACGTCGCCTAGTGAAAGCTCTGGGCCGTCTCGACACCCTGACCCAGAAAGCGGTTCTTCAAGGACTGGCCGATTTGTTTGCTGAATAGACTGTTCTATTCGGCCTGGTCTCTCCACCCCAAGAGGCGAGTGTGAGCATCCCTCTCCCTAATCAAGTTAGCGGCCTTGATTGGCCCTCCGCCGAGGCTGAAGCCGTGCGGCTGTTGCAGCGGCTGCTTCAGTTCGACACCACCAACCCGCCCGGCAACGAACTGCCCGCCGCCCAGTGGCTCGCGGGCGTGCTGGCCCAGGACGACATCGAGAGCGCTATTCTGGAGTCGCAGCCGACCCGCGCCAACCTGGTGGCCCGCCTGCCGGGGCGGGGCGAGGGCCGGCCCATCCTGCTCCTGTCCCACCTGGACGTGGTGCTAGCCGAGGCCGCCCGCTGGACCCACCCGCCCTTTGGCGGCGACGTGGCCGACGGCTGCATCTGGGGCCGTGGCGCGATTGACATGAAATCGCTGACCGTGCAGCAGGCGATGGTCATGCTGCTGATGAAGCGGCACGGTCTCGTCCCGCCGCGTGACCTGATTCTGTGCGCCGTGGCCGACGAGGAAATCGGCGGCGTGTGGGGCGCGCAGTGGCTCGTGGACAACCACGCGGACCTGATTCGCGCCGAGTATGCCATTAATGAAGGCGGCGGCTACTCGCTAAGCATCGCGGGCCAGCGGGTTTACCCCATCGAGGTCGCGCAGAAGCATGGCTGCGGGCTAAGGCTGCGAGCGACGGGCGAGCCGGGCCACGGCTCCATGCCCCACGACCGCAACCCCAACCTGCGGCTGGCCCGCGCGGTGAGCAAGCTCACGCCGACCGCCACGCCGGTCCACATCACGCCCGTCGCCCGCGCCTTTGTCGAGGGGCTGGCCCAGCGCCTGCCGAGGACACAAGCCCTGGCCCTCCGCCAACTGCTCAACCCGGCGCTCAACGCGGCGGTCTCGCGGCTGCTGCCTGACCCGACCGTCGCCCGCGCCCTCAACGCCATGCTGCGCAACACGGTCAGCCCAACCATCCTACGGGGCGGTGAGAAGGGCAACGTTATCCCCGGCGAAGCCTACGCCGACCTGGACTGCCGCCTGCTGCCGGGCCAGACGTGCGGCGACATGGTGCGCGAGATACAGCGCATCATCGGGCGCGACTACGAGTTCGAGGTCCTATTGTCGGGCGACGCCCCCGTGCTGCCCTACGACACGCCCATGTACCGCGCCATCGTCCGAACGCTGGAGCGGGCCGACCCCGGCGGCGCCGTCCTGCCCTACCTGTTTCCGGCCGCCAGCGACTCGCGCTTCCTGCCCAAGATTGGGGTCCAGCCCTACGGCTTCCAGCCCATGCGCATGCCGCCGGGGCTGTCCGCCGTCAGCCTGGCCCACGCCCACGACGAGCGCATCCCGGTTGAGGCGTTCACCTTCGGACTGCACGCCCTGTTTGACCTACTGCTGAACCCGATGTAGGATGCTTTCGGATAAGGAATAACCTGTGCTACTGGCCCATCTTGTTCCTGGTTACTTCGCGGCTGAACACTCTCGTTCTGGTTGGCGGCCTCAGTGGAGTCGGGCGCGACGGGTTCTGCTCTGGACTGCTGCATTGGGCAGTACTGCCGCGCCTGACTATGATGTATTCATTAACATCCTGTCGCGTGGTGTCTACAACCATGCCGTCCTCTGGACGCACAGCCTGTTCACCCATCTTGGAGTGAGCTTGTGCTGGTGGCTTCTACGGCGCTCGGGCCGTTGGCCGTACCTGCAAACGCTGGTCGGGCTGGTCGCCTTGGGCGGCCTGTCGCATCTAGTATTGGATGTGGTAGTGCACGGGACACCATTGTTGTATCCATTGTCTAGCCACTTGATTGGCATTCCCCCAAGCCGGATTGTGGAAGGCGGGCTGTGGGCCTATGTCACAGACCCCCTGTTCCTCCTGGAACCGCTCATGATTGGGGTAGCGGTTAGCCACTGGATTATCCATCGCAATGTTTCGTCCCGGACTAAGAAGCTATCTTTGCTAGGAGTGGCAGGCGCGGTGGGCCTGTTTGCCGTCCTTTTCTTGTCCCTCTTGCCAAAACTCCAGGCAGCCGCAGCACAGGCAGGACTATTATGACCGTCGAGATTGACCTAAGCGGACGTGTCGCCATTGTCACAGGTGGCGGGCAGGGGATTGGGCGGGCCATCGCGCTGCGGCTGGCGCAGGCGGGCGCGGACGTGGTCGTGGCCGACCTGGTCCTGGACCGCGCCCAGGCCGTGGCCCAGGAGATAGGAGGGCTGGGCGTGCGGGGTCTGGCGGTCCAGACCGATGTGACTGACGCTGACTCCGCCCGCCGCATGGCCGCCGACGTCATCGAGACCTTCGGCCGGGTGGACATACTCGTCAACAACGCGGGCCGCTGGACGGTCAAGCTCTTCCGCGACCTGACGCCCGCCGAGTACGAGGCCGAGATTCGCCCTGCGCTGTTCGGCGTGCTGCACTGCTCGCGGGCCGTCCTGGACAGCATGACGCAGCGCCGCCAGGGCCGCATCATCAATATCGCCTCGGACGCGGGTCGCGTCGGGGAGCCGTTCCTGTCGGTCTACTCGGCGGCTAAAGCGGGCGTGATGGGCTTCACCA
>CAZFUK010000608.1:0-3477 GCA_964522005.1 uncultured Anaerolineales bacterium
TGGAACCCGGAGGCGCGGCGGGTCGTGGACGGCGCGACGATGCAGTCGCGGGCGGGCTACTCGGTCTACGATGGCCGCGAGGTGGTCGGCTGGCCGCGCTATGTCGTCAGTCGGGGGGAGGTGGTGCTAGAGGAAGGGCAGATTACCGCGCAACGCGGTCGAGGCCGCTGGGTCCGTCGAGGCCTCATGCAGCGGCTATGAGCTACAAAGCTTCCTAAACGCACACCAGGGCGTCATAGCGACGCCCTGGCGATGCGGAAGCTATTCAGTTATGACCGAACGAACCGGGGGTTCTAGTGGCACTCGAAGCGGGCGTTGTCCACGAGCACGGTCCAGGTCCACGTCGAGAGGTCAATGGTGACGTGGTACTCCATCGTCACGATCTGGTTGTTGTCCGGGCCCTGCCCGATCAGCTTCACGGCCATCCTGTCGTTGAAGGTCACCGTCGAGGTGTTGGCGTTGAAGCTACTCGTAGAGTTGACCGAGCCAGGATAGTTATACTTCACCCCGCTCCACATCCCCACCCCGGTCACTCCCTGCCCGTTGACGTGCTGGGTGATGCGGCCCCTGTTGTCGTTGAAGACCAGGTGGCCGCTGTAGTGGGCCACGCCTTCGAAGTAAACAGGCTCGCCGCCACAGTCGTTGGGCACCCAGCCGGTGACCGGCACATCCACGTCGTTGTACCGATCGACGTAGGCCCCCGCCTGGGCGGGCGTCACGAGCAGCAGTGCGAACAGAGCACACAGGACAGCGAACAGAGCGTAGCGTGTCTTCATGGCTGACCCCTTTCTGTCTATAAGGCTTATTTTGCCTATTATACAGGAGGTGAGGCATATTTGTCAAGATAGAGATTTTTGACAAATATGCCTCACCAAACTGCGGGTGTCAGTCGCCCTACCGCAGGAGAGGGTAGTGGCAATTGATGACATCAATTAGTCAAATCTGCATAAATTCACAGAGTATTCGATTGACATCTAGCCCTAATTGCTATACAATGCAAATACGTGTTAATTTTGCCTCCCCAGGTGAGGAAAGAAGGGGCAAACGATGGTACAACAAAATAGGATGCTGCTCGCCGCCTTCCTCGTTATGATGGGCCTCATAGCCACCGCCTTAACTGCGGGGGCTGACCCGAACGTCAGGAGGACTGAATTCAACTGCAACGGGGAAATTGTTGTCGTGGAGGATAACTTCCAGGGTAACTCGTTCCATGTCGCGGAAAGTACTCGCAACTTCCTGGTGAAACACGGCGTGATTGATGGAGTCGTGGTCTACGATGTCCCAGGACAGGCGGGCCGCGCAGACCTGGTGACCTGCACCTACACTGGCCCCTTTACCGGCCATCAGTTCGAGCTGACCGGATTCTTCACTCCTCGCCGCTAAGTCAACAACAAACGAGTGCGCTAACTGGGACTGGCTGCCCTTCGGCAGCCAGTTTGCTTTTACGCCTTCTTGAAGCCGGAGGCTCCTATTCTCGTATCAAAAGCACGGTGCGCCACCAACTGTGGGTATCGGTGACCGTACCGTGGGAGAGGGTAGCGGCGAAGGCTTCCACCCGCGCTGCGCCCGCCGCAAACCGTCTGGAGCCATGGGCGACGGCGAGGAGGGTGAAAGTCTGCTTGTCGCCGGTGCACCAGCCCTGGGTGTGGCCCTCGGCATAGGCCCCTGTCGCGCTCTGCGTCACCACCACGCGCACGCGGTACTGTTCCCCCTCCGTACAGGCGATGCCACCCCGCACCTCGATCAGGCGATCGTTGGAGCGCAGCGTCAGGGGCGAGGCGATATCAGGCGAGATGAAGCGGCGAATGATCAGCTCTGGCCCAGGCTGGGTCTCCACGCTGTCCCCTGGCCCGATGGCCTCAACCTTCAGCGAAGCCGCCAGGGGGGAGGCGACGGCCGGCGAGATGATGCGCCGCCACGTCGGCTGCAGTCCTGGCTGGGCCTCCTCCACCGCCATCTGACGCACCACCGGCATGTCGGCCGCGACGGCCTGGCCCGCGAGGGAGCCGAGGCAGACGGCCAGGACCAACAACGCGAAAACCGAACCGCCCAGCAGGCGAACCATACGCGACATACTGGCCTCCCTTTCTCTGCATCAGCTCAATCGTGACTTGATGATGGCAGTGTACAGGCGGGGTGGCTAAACACCCGGCCAAATAACGGTCCGGACCGAGGCAAAAAAAGACCTGACAGGTTTTTGAGACCTGTCAGGTCTGCGCTCAAAGGAGGGCGTCGGCTAAAGCTAGCTCACGGCCCCGTTGCGAGATGGTAGCGGAAGTCCACATACGCCACGTCGAACAGGCCGAAGTCGGCGCGGGAGAGCGTTACCGTCGGCTCGTTGTCGCACGGCGTCAGGCGGTAGCCCGCCTGCTGGACCCAGGTCGGTAGCGCCGGGCCGCCGTCCACCGTAATCTGGACGAGCCAGCCAGGCGCGAGGTTGACCCCGCTGAACGGGGCGTCGCCGTTCTCGTTGACGACGGTGGTGAGGGTGCGTCCGTCGTCGGTGGTGGCCGTCAGGGTCGTCCCGGCCAGGGGGTAGTCCAGACCCCGGTTGAAGAAGCGGTCGCAGCCAAAGTCCACATACGCCCGCACCACAACGATGCCGCCGCACACCTGGGTCGGGTCGGACGGGTTGCACACAAAGGGCGTGCGCGTCGGCGTGGGGGTGAGCGTGGCGGTGGCGGTGCGCGTTGGGGTCAGCGTCGCCGTCGCCGTGGGCGTGGCCGTGCCCGTCGGGACCAGCGTGGCCGTGGCGGTCGGGGGTGGTGTCTGGGTGGCGGTCAATGTGGGCGGGACAGCCGTGGCCGTGGCTGTGGCGGCCGGTGTCCGCGTCACCGTGGTCGTCGGCGTCACGGTGGGCGGGGCCGCCGTCAGCGCAAAGTCACGCACCGGGTTAGCGCGCAAGTCGGCGGTGTTGAAGGTGAGGTTCAGCGGCAGATAGCCCGGCGCGCTGACCGTGGCGTTGACCGTCGCGCACGGGAAGTAGCTCCCCGGCAGGAACAGCGAGTAGCGGCCGTCAGGGCCCGTGACGGTCACAAAGGCCCGCGGGAAGCACGACGTGACGGAGACCGCTGCGCCCGCGATGGGCCGGCTCATGCCACCCGCCGCGTCGTAGACCAAGCCGCTCAGGGTAATGTCGCCGGGCGCGGGCGTGGCCGTAGGCGTGCCGGACCCGGGCGTCGGGGTCGCTGTCACCTGGCGTGGGGCCAGGGTGAAGCGCGCCAGGGTCGGGTCGTGGTCGCTGACCTGGACCGGAAACTCGGCGTTGATGTGGACCGGCTTGTGCTCCGCCAGTGCGCCCGCCAGGTTGACGCTGACCAGGATGTGGTCGAGCGTCTGGCCGTTGCCGTCGAAGATGTAGCTATAGCGTTCGTTCTCGGGCAGCAGGTCGGTCAGGTTGGTCAGCGCTACGCCGGCCAACGTCTGGAGCGTCGGCGTGAACTGGAAGTCGTTCAGGTCGCCCAGCACGACGACGTT
>CAZFUK010000609.1:0-1621 GCA_964522005.1 uncultured Anaerolineales bacterium
CATGCAGGTCAGCCAGGGGCTGGCCGAGGAGCACTACGCCGTCCACAAGGGCAAGCCCTTCTACGCCGGCCTGATTGAGTACATCATCTCGGCCCCCGTCGTCGCCTGCGTCGTCGAAGGCCCCAACGCCATCGCCGTCGTGCGCCAGACCGTCGGCGCCACGCGGCCCCACGAAGCCGCGCCCGGCTCCATCCGCGCCGACCTGGCCGTCATGGTGGGCCGCAACCTGGTCCACGCCTCGGACGGTCCGGACACCGCCCAGACCGAAATCGGCCTGTGGTTCCGCCCCGAAGAGTTGACCAGTTGGGACCGCGCGGCCGACCGCTGGATTCTGGAATAAGCGCCTTGTCTCAGGCACACCTCTCCAAACTCCTCGGCGCCATCGCCGTCGCCCTGCTCGTCGCCGCCCTGTTCGAGGCCACCCTGCGCTGGCTCGTCCTGTCGTGGCTGGGGAACCCCTACTACTCCCACGGCCCGCTGATTCTGCTCGTCAGCGGCTGGCTGCTGTGGCGGCGGCGAGATGCGCTGCGGGCGGCGCGGGCGGAAAACATCGGTCTGGCCCTGGCGGCGGTGGGCGTCGGGGTCCACCTGCTCGCCCTGCCGCTCCAGATGCAGGTCGTCTCGGCCGCCGCCCTTGTCGTGGTCATCATGGGCCTGGTGTGGGCGTTCGCGGGGCGGGGCGCGGTGCGGGCCTGGGCCTTCCCGCTGGCATTCCTGCTGCTCATGATACCACTGCCGGGTATCGAGCGCCTCAGCCCGACCCTCGAAGCGTTCACCGCGCAGTACGCGGCCCAGGCGGCGCGCTGGCTGGGCGTCGCCGCTTCGAACCTGGGTGGGCAGGTCTCGGTCGGCGCGCAGGCGTTCACCGTGGGCGCGCCGTGCAGCGGCCTGCGCTCCCTCGTCGCCCTCGGCACGCTGGCCCTGCTGCTGGCCTATAGCGTCCAGGGGCCAACCTGGACGCGGGCGCTGCTCGTCGTGGCCGCGCTGCCCATCGCCCTGGCCGCCAACCTGGTGCGCGTGTCGTCCATCTTCTGGGTGGCGGGCGCCCTCGGCGCGGACGCCGCGCTGGGCTTCTTCCATACCCTGTCCAGCCCGCTGCTGTTCCTGGTCGCCCTGGCGCTCCTGCTGGCCCTCGGCCGCGCCCTGCGGCTGACCCAACTGCGGGCGGACGCGTGGTAGACATGTCACAGCGAGCGGACCGCCGCCGACAGGCCGCAGCATCGAGTGTCCTGTCCCAAGCTGGGGCGTTCAGGCCCCAGTCCTCGCCTAATCTGGGGCGTTCAGGCCCCAGTCCTCGCTGGGCGAACAGTACGCTGATGGGGAACTGCGGCCTAGAGGCCGCAGCGTGGCAGAAGGCTCCCAGAAGGCGAAGGACGCCGCATTTTCGTGTCTTTCGCGCCCTTTCGCGTCCTTCGTGGTCCCGACGGCCCTGGCCCCGACTCCGGCGTCCCTCGCTTACCGGCGGGCACGCCCGGCTGGCCCTGGTCCTCGGCCTGCTGCTCGGCGCGCTGCTGCTGGCCCGGCTCACTAGCTCGGGGGGGGGGGGGGGGGGCGGCCCGCGCGGCGGGGGGGGGCGGGGCGGGGGGCGGGGGGGGGGGGGGGGGGGGGGGGGGGGGGGGGG
>CAZFUK010000609.1:1631-3464 GCA_964522005.1 uncultured Anaerolineales bacterium
GGCCCGGCTCACCAGCCCACCCCCACCGCCCGCCCCACCCCCCGCCCTGCCCAACACCCCGCCCGCCGACCACGTCTTCTTTGCCGACGTCGAGGGCTGGTACCGCGTCACGCGCAACGAGCGGGCCGTCGCCAGCCCCTTCGACCTGCGGCTGGAGACTCTGCCAGACGCCCTGCCGACGCGCATCGGCGACTGGACGGCCACCGACCTGCCCATGAACCCCCAGGTGGACACCCTCTACGACCACCCCGAAGTGGCCTTCCAGCGCGCCTACCAGAACCCCCAGGGCGACCTGGTCTGGCTGACGCTCATCGGGCACCGGGGCGCGCCGAGCTTCCACCTGTTCGAACACACGCCGACCATCTGCTACCCGCTCCAGGGCTGGGCCATGCTGCGCGAGCAGGTGGACGCCATTGCCGTGCGCGGCGGGCAGTTCTACGCCCAGCGCGGGCTGGCCCGCAACGAGGCCGACCAGAGTCAGCTCGTCCTGTTCTACTGGTACCTGTGGGATACCGAGGCGCGCGACCCCAAGGACGGTATCCTGTCGCTGCGCATCAGCGCGCCGGTGCGCCAGAGTGAAGAGGCGGCGGCGGCGCTGCTCAAGCAGAGCTTTATCCCGGCCCTGTTCCCGGCCGTCGTTCCCTGGCGCCGCTTCTAAGGCTGGAGACTGAAAGAGGACCCTTATGCGACAACGGGTGTTAGGTCGGTCAGGGCTGAGCGTGTCCGAGTTGGGCCTGGGCTGCATGGGCATGTCCGACTTTTACGGCGGACGCGACGAGGGCGAGGCGATGGCCACGATCCACCGCGCCCTGGACCTGGGGATCAACTTCCTGGACACGTCGGACATGTACGGGCCGTTCACCAACGAGCGGCTGGTCGGCAAGGCCATTCGGGACCGCCGCGACGAGGTCGTCCTGGCGACCAAGTTCGGCAACGAGCGGGCGGAGGATGGACGCTGGCTGGGCGTGCGCGGCGACGCGGCGTATGTACGCCAGGCGTGTGACGCCTCGCTGCGCCGCCTCGGCGTAGACCACATTGACCTCTACTACCAGCACCGCGTGGACCCCAAGGTCCCCATCGAGGAGACGGTCGGCGCGATGGCCGAGTTGGTCCAGGCCGGCAAGGTGCGCTACCTGGGTCTGTCCGAAGCCGCGCCCGCGACGGTCCGCCGCGCCCAGGCCGTCCACCCCATCGCCGCCCTCCAGACCGAGTACTCGCTCTGGACGCGGGACGTGGAGACCGAGATTCTGCCGACGGTGCGCGAGTTGGGGATTGGCTTTGTCGCCTACAGCCCACTGGGACGCGGCTTCCTGACCGGGCGCATCACCCAGCCGTCCGACCTGGCGCCGGGCGACTCGCGCCACGGCATGCCGCGCTTCCAGGGCGACAACTTCCAGCGCAACCTGGTCATCGTGGAGCGGGTTCGGGCGCTGGCCGCCGCCAAGGGCGTGACGCCCGCCCAGTTGGCGCTGGCCTGGGTGCTGGCGCGGGGCGAGGACATCGTGCCCATTGTCGGCACCAAGCGCCGCGTCTACCTGGAGGAAAACGCACAGGCCGTCCACACGGTGTTGACGGCCGACGACCTGGCCCACATTGACGCCGCCCTGCCCCCCGGCCTCACCGCCGGCGACCGCTACGCCAACATGGCCTCCGTCAACCGTTGACGCGACGCGCCCAGACCTTTTCCCCCGCCCGCTCTCGCCGGCTCTGGCCCCCCTCCCTTGTTAGGGGAGGGGCCGGGGGAGGGGTCCAACTTCATTTCCCCTCTAACGCCGCCAGCCTGGGCGGCACGAAGTGTTCCACCAGGTCGTCCAGCCCTACCGACCGCCAGGC
>CAZFUK010000610.1:0-3456 GCA_964522005.1 uncultured Anaerolineales bacterium
AAGTGGCGAAGCAGTTGCTGCGCTCGGGCGAAGTGGACGCCATGTGGAACAACACCGAGGCCGACTACCCCGAGCTTCAGACCATCCAGGGTCTCAAGATCAGCGACCCCGTCCAGATCGGTGGCGAGCGCATGATTCTGAACCTGACCAAGCCGGGTGACCCGTCCGACAACAAGACCCCGCACCCCATCCTGGGCGACGTCAAGGTCCGCCAGGCCATCTCCCTCGGCATCAACCGCCAGCAGATCATTGACAAGCTGCTCTTCGGCAAGGCCCTGCCAGGGACGAGCGAACTGAACGCGGGCTTCTTCAACTGCACTAACATCCAGCCGACGGCTTACGACGCCCAGAAGGCGGCCGCGCTGCTGGACGAGGCGGGCTGGAAGGCCGGCTCCGACGGTATTCGCGCCAAGGACGGCCAGCGCCTGAGCCTCAAGTACCAGACGACGACGGGCAACAAGCTGCGCGAGGACTCGCAGGTGCTCATCGTCGAGGACATGAAGAAGATCGGCGTCGAGTTCAAGATCGAGAACCAGCCGTCGCAGTTGCTCATCGGCAGTTGGGCCAACAAGTCGCCGCGCAAGTATGGCAACTTCGACATCATCATGTACACCACGAACTCCGGTGTTGACCCCAACTCGCAGATGACCAACTACTTCACCTCGCCGTCTATCCCCTCCGAGCAGAACCAGGGCGGCGTCAACTACAGCCGCTGGAATGACCCGCAGACGGACAAGGACGTGGCCGACGCGGCGCAGAGCACCGACCTCAACAAGCGCAAGGAGTTGTACTGCGACGCCGCCAAGCGCGTCGTTGACGGCGCTTCGCACATCTACCTCTACCAGCGCCGCCAGATCAACAGCGCCCGCGACTGGGTCCAGAACTTCCAGTCGAACCCCTGGGCCCAGAGCGTGAGCTGGAACGCCGGCGACTGGTGGGTGTCCAAGTAAGGTGATTGGGACCTCACCCTAACCCCCTGGCCCCCTTCCCCTCTCCCACTGGGAGAGGGGAAGGGGGTTGGGGGATGAGGTGAGGTAGGGAGGGCCGTTCGATGACCCGTTACATCATCCGCAGAGTGCTGCAAGCGATTCCGCTGCTCTTGCTCATCAGCGTCGTCGTGTTCTCCCTCGCCAACGCCATGCCGAGCGGTCTCATGGCGGCCTACGAGAACAACCCCAACATCACCAAAGAGGACCTTGTCCGGCTCCAGGAGGAGCTGGGCCTCAACACGCCGCCCCACATCAAGTATCTCAACTGGCTCGGCAACACGCTACGCGGTGACCTGGGCTACTCGCTCACCGAGCGGCGGCCCGTCACCGAAATCCTGGCCGAGCGCATCCCGAACACCATTTACCTGACCCTGGTCTCATTCATCGTCTCGCTCCTCATCGCCATCCCCATTGGCATCCTCTCGGCCCGTCGGCAGTATTCCATATTCGACCACCTGGCGACGGGCTTCGCCTTCGTCGGGCAGTCTATTCCCATCTTCTGGTTTGGCCTGATTCTCATTATTGTCTTCAACGTCTTGCTCAAGAACCCCGCCACCGGCCGGCCACTGCTACCCGGCGGCGGGATGTCCACCATCGGCGCGCCGTTCTCGGTTGGGGATCGCTTGCAGCACCTCATCCTGCCCGTCGCCATGCTGAGCGTCTTCCAGGTCGCCCAGCACATGCGCTACATGCGCTCATCCATGCTGGACGTCATCCACCAGGACTACATCCGCACCGCCCGCGCCAAGGGTTTGCGCGAGCAGGCCATCGTCTACGGCCACGCCCTCAAGAACGCTCTGCTGCCCGTCGTCACCGTCATCGGGCTGGAACTGCCCACGCTCGTCAGCGGTGCCTTCTTCACCGAGACTATCTTCTCCTGGCCGGGCATGGGGCGCCTCTTCGTCAACGCTGCTGGGCTGGGCGACTACACCGTGCTCATGGCAATTGTCATGCTCAGCGCGCTGCTGGTCATCGTCTTCAACCTGCTGACGGACATTACCTACGCCTTCCTCGACCCGCGCATCCAGTATAGCTAAAAAGCCAAGACTCTAAGGGTTTTCGGAAACCCTTAGGGTTTAGCCCCAGCGAGAGCCTATGGCAACCAAAGCCTCCCCCGCGCCGGTGCTGGCGCCCCCCAAAGAGTACCGCTACGAGAGCATGGCCGCCCTCACGTGGCGTCACTTCCGCCGCCACCGCCTGGCTCTGGCCGGCTCGGCCGTGCTGCTGCTCGTTGTCCTGGCCTGCGTCTTCGCCCAGTTCATTACCCCGTATGACCCGGTGGCCTCGAACCTGGCCGACCAACTCCAGGGACCGTCGGGGCGGCACTGGTTCGGGACCAACCAGGTCGGGCAGGACCTGTTCACCCGCGTGCTGTATGGCGGCCGCATCTCGCTGAGCATCGGCGCCCTGGCCGTACTCCTCGCCATCGGCATTGGCCTGGTCGTCGGCTCCCTCGCCGGCTACTACGGCGGCTGGATTGACAACATTCTGATGCGCGTCGCGGACGCCATGCTCGCCATCCCGCAACTCCTGA
The DNA here is from genome assembly GCA_964522005.1 of uncultured Anaerolineales bacterium. Taxonomy (GTDB): domain Bacteria; phylum Chloroflexota; class Anaerolineae; order Epilineales; family JAHCIE01; genus JAHCIE01. Next base: position 2,524 of record CAZFUK010000610.1, read on the forward strand.
TTCTCATCATCCTGGCCCAGGTGTTGCGCGAGCGCAAGCTGCTGGGCTTCAGTTCAGGCAGCGTCGCGCCCATTGTCATCGTCATCGGTATTCTATCGTGGATGGGGGTGGCGCGCCTGGTGCGGGCGGCATTCCTGTCGCTCAAGGAGAAGGAGTTTGTCGAGGCGGCGCGGGCGTCGGGCGCGGCCAATGGACGCATCATGCTGCGCCACCTGCTGCCCAACGCCCTCAGCCCGGTCATCGTCGCGGCGAGCCTGCGCGTCGCGGGCGCCATCATCACCGAGTCGGGCCTGAGCTACCTCGGCTTCGGCGTCCAGCCGCCCACCGCTACGTGGGGCAACATGCTCAAGGACGGCCAGTACCAGATGACCTACGCCCCGTGGGTCGCCGTCTTCCCCGGCCTGATGATCTTCATCACCGTCATCGCCATCAACTACATCGGGGATGGCCTGCGCGACGCCCTCGACCCGAGACACGTGCAGTGATATGCTCACGCTAGCCGAGATTCGGAAGACATTGCAGGACCAGAAGCCCTATCTCGCGCAGAAGTACGGGGTCACGGAAATCAGCGTGTTCGGCTCTTTTGTGCGTGGGGAACAACGCTCCAACAGCGATCTTGACATCTTAATTGAGCTGGAGCGCCCACCTGGGATTAGCCTGTTAGGCTTGGTTGAACTCGAACAGTATCTAAGCGACTTGTTAGGGATTAAGGTGGATGTGGCGATCAAGAGCAATCTAAGGAAGCGTATCGGAAGCCGCATTCTCCACGAGGCTCAGGCGATATAAGCTTGGGATTGTCAGACGAAAATAACGATTGGCTGTCATCCTAAAGGAGGCTGCCCACTGCTGAGCGAAGCGAAGCATCTCGCCTTACGAGATGGACTGCACCCTAGATACCAGACCAGTGGTAAAGTAGCAACTCCGAGCGAGCGG
>CAZFUK010000611.1:0-3443 GCA_964522005.1 uncultured Anaerolineales bacterium
TGAAGATGCTCAGCTTCATCCACGGCTCTTCGATGGCCTCGATGTCGCCGGGCGGCGGCAGGTCGGCCGGGTTATCTACCATGACTAACTCACCGTTGCGCTTGAGGACGTTGTACTCCACGCTCGGCGCGGTCACCAGCAGGTTCAGGTCGTACTCCCGCTCCAGCCGCTCCTGGACGATTTCCAGGTGCAGCAGGCCCAGGAAGCCGCAGCGGAAGCCGAAACCGAGCGCCACCGAGCTTTCCGGCTCATAGACCAGCGAGGCGTCGTTGAGCTTGAGCTTCTCCAGCGCGTCGCGCAGTTCGTAGTACTGCTCGCTGTCCACCGGGTACATGCCGGCGAAGACCATCGGCTTGGCGGGGCGATAGCCCGGTAGCTGTTCCGTGGCGGCGTTGTCCGCCGTCGTGACCGTGTCGCCCACCGACACCTCGCGCACGCTCTTGAGGCCCGTGGCGATGTAGCCGACCTCACCCGCTACCAGTTCACTCACCGCCGTCATGCGCGGGCGGAACACGCCCAGTTCCAGCGCGTCCACCCGCTGCTGGCCCGCCATGAGTAGCAGCGGCTTGCCCGTGCGTATCGCACCGTCCACGACGCGCACATAGGCGATGACGCCTTTATACGGGTCGTAGTGCGAGTCAAAGATCAGGGCGCGGGTGGGCGCGTCGGGGTGGCCGTGGGGCGGCGGGACGCGCTCGACAATGGCCTGCAATAACTCGTCAATGCCGACGCCCTCCTTGGCCGAGGCCAGGATAATCTTCTCCTGCTCAATGCCAATCAGGTCTTCGATCTCCTGGGCCACCTTGCTGGGCTGCGCCGCCGGCAGGTCAATTTTATTGATGACCGGGATAATCTCCAGGTTGTTGTCCAGCGCCAGGTAGAGGTTGGCGAGAGTCTGCGCCTCGATGCCCTGCGACGCATCCACCACCAGCACCGCCCCCTCGCACGCCTGGAGCGCCCGGCTGACCTCGTAGGTAAAGTCCACATGGCCCGGCGTGTCAATCAGGTTCAGCTCATAGCTCTGGCCGTCCGGCGCGGCGTACTCCATGCGCACGGCCTTAGCCTTGATGGTGATACCCTTCTCCCGCTCCAGGTCCATCTGGTCCAGCACCTGCTCCATCATCTCGCGGCGCGTCAGCGTGCCGGTGCGCTCCAGCAGGCGGTCCGAGAGCGTGCTCTTGCCGTGGTCAATGTGGGCGATAATCGAAAAGTTACGAATATGGTCTTGCTGCATTCTCTATCCTTCAATCCAGGCCCTGCGATCATCTTGACCGCTCGTCCTGGAACCCTGTCCCTAAAGTATACTCCCCCGCCGCCATAAATCGAAGTCTCAGCGCTTAGATGCGCGGGCCACGGAACAGCTGGTAGTACAGAGTCACGCCCACCAGCGCGAACCCACCCACGGTCAACGCAATCTGCGCCGCTCCTGGGCTGAGAAGCGGCACGTCGAACACCAGGACGAGCGCGGCCACCAGCCATAGGAGAAGCGCGGCAGCGAAGATTATGGCCTGGATCATGGGCCGGGGCGGCCCCTTTGGGTCTTTCGGCGGTTGCGGCAGCATAGCGAACTTCCTTACTATCAGCGGCGTAGAGACCTGACAGGTTTTGAAAACCTGTCAGGTCTTGTCCGAGGCGTCGTTCAATGCCTGGCTCACCAGATCGTCCACCTCGACTCTCGCCGCTGACGGCGTCAGCGTGAGATGGACCAGGAACTCAATATTGCCGGCTGGCCCCTGGATGGGCGAGCGGGTCAGCCCACGCACGCCGAAGCCTTCGCCCAGCGCCCAGCCCACGATGTCCAGCAGCACGGCGCGGTGCTGGCGCGGGTCACGCACCACCCCGCCCTTGCCGACCTGGCCCTTGCCCACCTCGAACTGCGGCTTGACCAGCGCCACCACGTCGGCGTCAGGTCGGCCCAGGCGGCGCACGGCGGGCAGGACCAGCTTGAGCGAGATAAACGAGACATCAATCACGACCAGGTCCACCGGCTCCGGCAGACTCTCCAGGTGGCGAATGTTGACCCGCTCCATGACGACCACGCGCGGGTCCTGGCGCAGTTCCCACGCCAGTTGCCCGTAGCCCACATCCACCGCGTAGACCCGCGCCGCCCCAGCCTGGAGCAGCACATCGGTAAACCCGCCTGTCGAAGCGCCCACATCCAGCGCCACCCGCCCCGGAACCGGCACGGCGAAGCGGTCCAGCGCGGCCTGGAGCTTCAGCCCGCCCCGGCTGGCGAACTGGGGCCGCGCCTCGACCTCGACCTGGGCCTCGGTCTCGACGCGCGTGCCGGGCTTATCCACCACCACGCCGTCCACGCGCACCTCGCCCGCCTCGATATAGCGTTGCGCCAGCGTGCGGCTCGCCGCCAGCCCCCGCGTCACCAGGAGCTGGTCCAATCGCTCTTTTGACATACCCCTCCGAATGGAGTACGCTTTGTGGCATGGACGATCAACTACTGACCCGAGCCGCGCCCCCTGAACCCATGACCGCCCGCTATCTGCTCAAAGCCATGCGCCCGCGTCAGTGGGTGAAGAACGGCTTTGTCTACGCCGCCCTCCTGTTTGACGCCAAGCTGCTGGAAACCTCACTGCTGCTGCGGACGACCGCCGCCTTTGTCCTGTTCGCCTTGCTGTCCAGCGCGGTCTACCTGATGAACGACCTGGCCGACATCGAGGCCGACCGCCTGCACCCGGTCAAGCGCAACCGGCCCCTGGCGTCGGGCAAGCTCAGCCCCCGCATCGCCCTCGTCGCCTGCGTCCTATTCATCGTCCTCAGCCTTCCCACGGCGTTCTGGCTCGACTGGCGCTTCGGCGTGGTCGCCCTCACCTACCTGGTGGTCCAGATCGCCTATAGCTTCTGGCTCAAGCACGTCGTCCTGGTGGACATCTTCGTCGGCGCGGCCGGCTTCGTGCTCCGCGTCGCGGCGGGCGTCATCATCGCCCACGCCCGCAACTTCTCGCCCTGGCTCTACCTCACCGTCACCCTCGGCGCGCTGTTTATCTTTATCGGCAAGCGCCGCCACGAACTCACCCTGCTCCAGGGCAACGCCGTCAGCCACCGCCGCATTCTGGCCCAGTACAATCTGCGCCTGCTAGACGACATGATGAACCTGGTGACGGCGTCCACCGCCGTGACCTACTCGTTCTACACCTTCTCCGCGCCCAATCTGCCCCCCAACCACCTGATGATGCTGACCATCCCCTTCGTCCTCTACGGCATCTTCCGCTACCAGTACCTCATCCATGTGCGCGGCGAGGGCGGCAGCCCCGACGAACTGGTCCTCAAGGACAAGCCACTCCTGATTGACTTCGCCCTCTGGCTCCTCACCGTGATTCTCGTCCTCTACGTCGTGCCGCCCGCCTGACCCGCGTCTGGAGGCAAGCCATGCCCTCGCCCTTCCCCGGTATGGACCCCTATCTCGAAGGCTACCTGTGGCCGGATGT
>CAZFUK010000612.1:0-3431 GCA_964522005.1 uncultured Anaerolineales bacterium
GCGGCGGCCGGCAAGCGCATGCTGGAAAACGTCTTGCCCCTGGCGGACGAAGGGGCCTCGGATGTCCAGATGCCCCCGCCGTGGCTCAATGTCCTCCTGACCCAGATACTCTTGCTTGAAGCGCGGCTGGTGCGACAGGTAGACCTGCCCGTTGGCGTGTCGGCCATCGCGCTGGCGCAACGGATGCACACATGACCGAAGGCCGCGTCAGCCGCGACCTGGACGAGGCGGCCGCCGCGCCGCCCCTACCGACGGCCCGCCCGGTCGGCCTGGCGGTCGCGCCGCGCTGGCTCGCCCTGGCCGGCATCGTGCTGGCCGCCGCCCTGCTTCGCCTGCCGGCCCTCGACCGCCTGCCCCCTGGTTTTCAGTTTGACGAAGCTTACAACGCCATAGACGCCTGGCGCGTGGTCCAGGGCAGCCGCGACCTGTTCTTCCCGGCCAACGGCGGGCGCGAGCCGCTGCTGAGCTACTGGCAGGCGCTGTTCTTCGCCCTGTTCGGGCCGAGCCTGGGCGTGCTGCGCCTGGCGTCCGCCGTGATTGGGCTGGTCACGCTCGTCGTCGTCGCCCTGGCCCTGCCGCGCCTGATGAGCCACCGTCCGGACGCGGCACGTCTGGGGCTGCTCGCGGCGGGGGTGCTGGCCGTCACCTACTGGCACGTCCACTTCAGCCGCTACTCCATCCGCGCCATCCTCGTCCCGCTGTTCATGACGCTCGTCTTCTGGGCCTACGACGCTGGCGTCCGCCCGCGCCCGCTCCGCCCCTGGCCGCTGGTCCTGGCGGGCGCCGCCCTGGCCGGCAGCGTCTACGCCCACCCGACGGGCCGGCTGATTCCCTTCGCCCTGGCCCTGTACACCCTGTGGCTGGCCTGGACCGACCGCCGGCAGGCCTTCCGCTACCTCGCCAGCCTGGCCCTGGTCGGCGCTGTCAGCCTGACCCTGTTCCTGCCCTTGGGCCTGTACTTCCTGAACCACCAATGGCTGTTCTGGGGCCACCCCAGCGATGTCTTCGCCATTGACACGACGGGCGGCCTCGCCAGCGCCAGCCGCAGCCTGCTGGCCCAGGCGCTGGCCGTGCTCGGCATGGTCTTCGTGCGCGGCGACCGCTCCAACTTCCACAACCTGCCGTATCGGCCCGCCTTCGACCCGCTGCTGGCCGTCCTCTTTGGCGTCGGCCTGGTCCTGCTGCTCCGCGACGCCTGGCGGGCGCCGGGGCTGGGCCGCGCGCCCTACGTCCTGCTCCTGCTCTGGACCGGCATCGGCGTCGCCCCGACCCTGCTGAGCGACGCCGCGCCCAACTTCTCCCGCGCCATCGGCCTGCTGCCCGTCCTCGCGCTCGTCGCGGCGATAGGCTTGGAAGGCGTGGGCAGCCTGGGAGGACGGCGGACGGCGGACGAAGGACGGAAGACGGTGGACGGCAAGCGCAATACGCAATACGCAATACGCAATACGAACTACGCATCACGCATCACGCTCTACGCCTTCCCCCTGCTCATCCTGACCCTGTCGGGCCTCTGGACCGCCTACGACTACTTTGCCGTCTGGGCCAACGAGCCGGGGCTGTACTACTCCTATGACGCCGACAAGGAGGATGCCGTCCGCGCCGTCCAGGGCTGGCAGGCCAGCGGCCCGGTCTACATGGCGCCCGTGTGGGCCACCCACGCTACGGTGAGCTTCCTGACGCGCGACAACCCGCCGGTCAGCCTGGAAATGGAACGCGGCGTGGTCGTGCCCCCGGCCGATGGCCGCACCGCGCACTACGTCTTTCCGGGCGACATGGACCGCCGGGCGCGGTCGGTCGAAGGCTGGCTGAAGGGGGCGGCGGCGCGGAGCGTGGTCAACGACCGGCTGGGCAAGCCGCTGCTCATCCACTTTGAGTTGCCGAGCGCGGCGCGGCCCAGGCTCGAGGGCGAGACGCTGCGCTGGGGGAGCATCGCGCCCGACGAGCCGCGCCAGGACCGCTTCGACGGCGCGCCGGCCCTGGTCGGCCTGCGCGGCGACACGCAGTTGAGTCCCGGCGACCGTGCCCAGTTCGTGCTCTACTGGCGCACGCCCCAACGCCTGGACCAGGACCTGAGCCTGTTCGCCCACCTGGTCGCCCCGACGGGCGAGACCGTGCTCCAGGACGACCACCAACCCCTCGCCACCTCCTACCCGACCTCACGCTGGGCCACGGATGAGGTCGTGCTGGACCAACTCCAGTTTCGACTGCCCGACAGCCTGCCCTTTGGCGCGTACCAGGTCCGCGTCGGCTGGTACGACCTCGCCACGGGCGAGCGCCGACCGCTGGTCGAGGGCGGCACGGAACTGCTGGTGCGCGAGCTGGTGATCGCGGCGGAGCGCAAGTAATGGCCCGCGTGGTGGAGCCTGACGACCTCGCCCCCGCTCCGGTCGCCCTGGGGCGTCGGCTGGCCCTGGCCGGGTCCGGGTCCGCCCTGCTCGCCGCGCTGCCCCTGGCCGCCGCCCTGCTCGCCTTTGCCCTGCGCGTCGCCTGGCTGGACCGTCAGAGCCTGTGGAGCGACGAACTCATCACGCTCAACCGCGCCGCCCAGTCGCCCTTGGCTCTCCTCGAGGGCCTGCCGGTCGAGCAGATGCCGCTCTACTTCCTGCTGCTCCACGCCTGGACCGGCCTGGCGGGTGACGGTGACTTCGCCCTGCGCTTCCCGTCCGCCCTGTGGGGCACGCTGACCCTCGCGCTCCTGTATGTCCTGGGGCGGCGGCTCTGGGGCCGCTCGGCCGCCGGCCTGGGCGCGCTGCTGTTCGCCGTCAACCCGTTCCAGGTCTGGTACGCTCAGGACGCGCGCATGTACACCCAGTTGGCCGCGCTCAGTGTCGCGGCCTACCTGGCTCTCGACATCGCCCTGACGCAGCCGCCCACGGCCTCGCGTCGCTCGCGCTGGACCACGTGGCTGGCCTATGTCCTCGCCGCCGCCCTGGCCCTCTACACCCACTACTACGCCGTCCTGACCCTGCTCATCGCCGGGCTGTACGCCCTGGCGCGCCTCGCCCTGGACCCGGCGGCTCGCGCCGCCCGGCTGCGCCGCTTCATCGCCGCCGAGGCCGGCATCGCCCTGCTGTTCCTGCCCTGGCTGCCCCGAGCCGCCCGCTTCCTGGACTTCCCCGGCTGGCGCGAGCCGGTGCGCTACACCCTGCCCGAACTGGTCAGTGGCTACACCTTCGGCGTGACCCTCCCCAGCAGCGCGGCGGTCTGGCTCAGCGCGCTCGCTGTCGGCCTGTACCTGGTCGGCCTGCTGGCCTTGGCGACCCGCGCCAAAGACACGGCACGTGGTAGAGACGCGATATATCGCGTCTCTACCCGGCCGGCCGACGCCCTCAGCCTCACCCTGGCCGCCCTGGCCGTGCCCGCCCTGGTCGTGCTGGCGCTTCTGGCCGTCAAACCGGACTTTCACCCGCGCTACTTCATCGCCGCCACGC
>CAZFUK010000613.1:0-3430 GCA_964522005.1 uncultured Anaerolineales bacterium
CCACCCCCCTTCCCTATGAGGGAAGGGGGAGGTAGGGGCGAGGTAACCTCGCCCCTACTGTGCTCCCCTCCCTTTGTAGGGGAGGGGTCGGGGGAGAGGTCCGCTAGCGCCCGCTGCGCCGCCAGGGCCGCGTCGAGGGCGTCGGTGGCGGTGACGAAGACGGCATAGAAGGCGTCACCGACCGTCTTGAAGACGTGGCCGCCGTAGGCCTCGATGGCCTGGCGCAAGACCGCGTCGTGCTGGACCAGGGCGCGTTCCATGCCGACGCGGTCCCGCTCCCAGAGTTGGTTGCTGCCCTCGATGTCGGTGAACAGGAACACCAGCGTCCCGCCGGGCAGGGCGGTCGCCGACGTGGGGCCGTCGGCTAGTTGGGCGAGCAGGAGGTCAGGGGTTGGGTAGCGGGCAGCCTGGAGGAAACGCTGGAGCCAGGCGCGGCCGAGGTAGCCGCGCTTGACGGCCGCCTCGGCCAGTAGCTGCACCGTGCGGGTCTCGGGGGGCACGGTCCCGTTCTTGTAGCGCTGAATCGTCGCGCCCGACAGGCCAATCTGCTCGCCTAGCTCGTCCTCCACCGCTGCCGTGGACTTGCCCTCGTACGCCGCGATACTGTTGAGGGCGCCGCGCAGCAGTCGGCCAAACGTCTCGCTCGGGTGGCTCATCGCATCCTCCTGGGTGTGGCTGGCTCAGTGAAAGGAGTATAGCCTGGACGGGCGATGAAAATTCAGCACGGCCTGCGGAGATTTCAGCAACTTGACGTCGATTTGCCTAGTATGTCGGTATCGTATACAATACCGACATGGCAACACCGCAGATTGTGCTGGATACAAACGTCCTCATCGCCGCCCTGCGCTCAAGCCGTGGCGCGTCGTCCAAGCTACTGGCCTTGCTGGGCACAGGACGCGTTGAGGTTCACATCTCAGTGGCGCTGGTCCTGGAGTACGAAGAAGTCTTGATGCGCTACCGGGTCGAGCTTGGCCTGAGCCAAGACGATGTGGCCGACCTGGTTGATGCTATCTGTAGCCTTGCCACGCCGCACGAAATACACTATCAATGGCGGCCCTATCTCCATGATCCGGATGATGACTTTCTCCTCGACCTTGCCGTCGCCGCTGTGTGTGACTATATCATCACCTTCAACCAGCGGCACTTCACCGGCGTAGAACGATTTGGTATTACTGTGATGACGCCTGGTGAGTTTCTGAAGAGTATAGGAGAGGGACAATGAGCGTGTTGAGCCTACGCTTACCGACTTCAATGCACGAACAAGTTCGGGAACTGGCTGAGCAAGAGGGCATCTCCATCAACCAGTTTATTCTACTAGCCGTGGCGGAAAAGATGGCCGCGCTGGACACGAAGACCTACCTGGAGAAACGCGCCCAACGCGGCAGCCGCGAGAAGTTGCTCGCCATCTTGGCTAAAGCGCCCGGTGTCGAACCAGAGCCAAACGACCGTCTAGAGTAACCCCGCTTGTCTGAGTTTGGCCTCCAACTCCTGGACGCGGGCTTCGGCCTCGGCGCGGGCCCGACCTTCGGCGTCGGCCTGGGCCTCCAACTGTTGGATCCGCTGTTCCGCTGTGACCCGCGCCTGGTTGAGTTCGAGAAACGACAGGAACCGGCGGCCATCCGGGTAGGTCAGGCTCAGGTCCAGCCCTTCCAGGTCGAATTGGACCCCTAGGCGGGGGCTGCGCCAGCCGCGTATCGCGGCAATTGGCTCCAACCGCCCCTGGCGTCTCTGCCACCCCCGCAGCTGCCCCCGGTCAGGGTCGTACAGGTAATACTCCTCGACCCCGTAGCGGTCGTAGAAAGCCAGCTTCTCGTCCATCTCCCGTTTGCGGTTGCCAGGCGATAGCACCTCAAACACAACCTGCGGCGCGATGCCCCCCTCCAGCCATTGGAGATACGCCCCTCGGTCGCCCTTGGACCGACCAAAGATGACCATCGCATCCGGGGCCGTCCGGGTCTGGTTATTGCCCTCCACCGGATACCATAACATATCGCCGGCGATGAATACATTCGGGTCGGCTTCAAACAGAATTTCGAGGTTGCCCTCAATGGTGGTGATCCAACGAAACTGCTTGCTATTGTCGGCCATGGGCTTGCCATCGCTCTCAGGGTAGATGATGGGGTCGGCGACCGCTGGCGAAACCAGGTCGAGATGACTATCGGCCACGCTTATCCTCCTTCGTTAGACTGCCCCTTCTCAATCTTGGCCCAGGCGTCCTTCAGGCTCACCGCACGGTTGAAGACCGGCTTGCCGTCGGCGGTGTCCGGGTCCACGGCGAAGTAGCCCTGGCGCTCAAACTGGAACACGGCGCCCGGCTCGGCCGTCTTCAGGCTCGGCTCGGCATAGCTACCCGACAGCACTTCCAGCGAGTTCGGGTTGAGGTTCGCCAGGAAGGTCTTGCCCTCCGGGGCCTCGTCCGGGTCTTCCACCTGGAACAGGCGGTCATAGAGCCGCACCTCGGCCTCGACGGCGTGCGCCGCCGACACCCAGTGGATCGTCGCCTTGACCTTGCGGCCGTCGGGCGCGTTGCCGCCGCGCGTGGCCGGGTCGTAGGTGCAGCGCAGTTCCACCACGTTGCCCGCCGCGTCCTTGACGACCCGCTCGCACTTGATGAAGTAGGCGTAGCGCAGCCGCACCTCGCGCCCCGGCGACAGGCGGAAGTACTTGGGCGGCGGGACCTCGCGGAAGTCGTCCTGCTCGATGTAGAGCACGCGGCTGAAAGGCACCTTGCGCGTTCCCGCGCCCGGGTCCTCCGGGTTGTTCACCGCGTCCAACTCCTCGACCTGGCCTTCGGGGTAGTTCTCGATGACCACGCGCAGCGGCCGCAGCACGGCCATGACCCGCTGGGCGCGCTTGTTCAGGTCGTCGCGCAGACAGTGCTCCAGCAGCGCGATGTCCGCTGTGCTATCCGCCTTGGCGACCCCGACACGCGCCACGAAGTCGCGGATGGCTTCCGCCGTGTAGCCGCGCCGCCGCATCCCCGACAACGTCGGCATGCGTGGGTCGTCCCAGCCACGGACCAGCCCCTCGCGCACCAACTGGAGCAGCTTGCGCTTGCTCAGCACGGTGTACGACAGTTTGAGCCGCGCGAACTCGATCTGGCGCGGGTGGTAGATTTCCAGCTCGTCCAGGAACCAGTCGTAGAGCGGGCGGTGGTCCTCGTACTCCAGCGAGCACAGCGAGTGCGTGATGCCCTCAATCGAGTCGCACTGGCCGTGGGCGAAATCGTACATCGGGTAGATGCACCACGTATCGCCCGTGCGGTGGTGCGTGGCGTGGAGGATGCGGTACAGCACGGGGTCGCGCATGTTGAAGTTGCCCGAAGCCATGTCAATCTTGGCCCGCAGCGTGCGGCTGCCGCCGGGGAACTCGCCCGCTCGCATGCGAGCGAACAGGTCCAGGTTCTCCTCCACCGAGCGGTCACGGTAGG